>CAZAHQ010000192.1:0-7432 GCA_964484415.1 uncultured Acidobacteriota bacterium
GGCCGCGAGATCATCTTCCCTTCGACTCCACGCAGCGACCTGTCCAAGGACCCAGCGTTGCACTACGAGATGATTGGATGGCATGGCAAGTGCGAGGTGCACGAGAAGTTCACGGTCGAAGACATCCTGGCGGTGCGCAAGCAATTCCCCGACGTGCTGGTCCTGGCCCACCCCGAGTGCAGCCCCGACGTAACCGCTGCCGCCGACTTCTCGGGTGCCACATCGAAGATGGCCCAGTTCGTTCGCGAGAACCCCGCCAAGCGCTATTTGCTTCTGACCGAGTGCAGCATGGGCGACAACGTCGCGGCCGAGAATCCGGACAAGGAGATGCTGCGACTTTGCAGTCATCGATGCCCACACATGGCCGAGATCACGCTGGAGGACACGCTCGCGGCGCTGACGTACAACCGCACCGTGATCGAGGTTCCCGAGCCGATCCGATCGAAAGCGCGGTTGGCGCTGGATCGGATGCTGCAATTCGGCGCGCCGGTCAGCACTCGATGATGTCGTTGGGGCGTGTCGAACTTGGCGACGAGTATGCGGCCATCGCGGTCACCGGCGAGGACACGATCAAGTTGCTTCAGAGCCTCGTGACCTGCGACATGCAGGCGCTTGATGCTGCGCGCAGCTTGATCGGATCGTTTCCCAACCCCAAAGGGCGAGTCATCATCTTGTTCCGTGCTATCGCCATCGTTGACGGCTGCGCGCTGGTCGTGCCACGGACCATGGCCGAGCGCACGCGCTCGCATCTGCAGCTCTACAAGTTTCGCGCCAAGGTCGCGTTTCGCAGCCTCGATGACACACACACTCTTGTGGGCGTGATGGGTGCCGAAGCGCGCGGATGGATCGCGGCGCGCTTCGAGGTTGCTCCGGACGAGGCGGGCGGCAGTGTCGAGGCCAATGGGGTGCGCGTGATTCGCGTGCACGGTGCGGCGCCGCGGTTCTTGCTCTTCGGAGAGCGCGCCTTGATCGATGCAGCGTTGCACGAGTTGCCGCTCGTCGAGGATGGCTGGGAAATGTGGAGTCGCGCCGAGATCGAGGCCGGAGTTCCGCAGATTCTGCCGGCGATCAGCGAGGCGTTCTTGCCGCAAAACCTCAACCTCGAGGCGCTTGGCGGTTTGAGTTTCACCAAAGGGTGCTATCCCGGACAGGAGGTAATCGCCCGCACGCAGCATCTCGGTACGGTGAAGCGCCGGTTGATGCGCGGTGTGAGCGAGTCCTCTGCGCTAGTGCCGGGCACAGCCTTGAAATCTGTGCACAACGGGGCCGAACAGGACGCAGGCCGTGTGATTGCATCGGTCGGGGGGCGAGTGCTTGCCGTGGTGCCCCTCGAGATGTTCGAGTCGAACGCGAGCTTTTACACCGACGATACACCGCCAGTAGCGGTGAAAAGTTGGGAGAGGCTGTAACCTCTCGCGTTCCTGAGCATCCGATCACCGACTCACCACGTATTCCCCAACGAGCACCACAACCCTTCGGAGGACGGACCCGATGAGCGAGTACACACGTCGTGACTTCCACAAGTTGGCTGTAGCGGCACTCGGCGGTATGACGATGGCATCGACGCTGGGCGGCGCCCTGGCCAGCAGCCACGACAAGGAAAAGGCTGGCGCCAAGGAAATGCATGTCTGTCGCGGACTAAATACCTGTAAGGGGAATGGCGGTTGTGGAGAGTCCGCCGGCAAGAACGAGTGTGCCGGTATGGGCGGTTGCGCGACCGCAGCCAAGCACGGTTGCTCCGGGAAGAACAGTTGCAAGGGTGCTGGCGGTTGTGGTGAAACTCCGGGTGAAAACTCGTGCAAGGGGAAAGGTGGTTGTGAAGTGCCGCTCGGCGAGGAAGCCTGGGGCAAGGCACGTGCGCGTTTCGAGGAGCGCATGAAGAAGGCTGGCAAGAAGTTCGGTCCAGCTCCGAAGGCTGCCAAACAGATCGATCCCGGGACGGGGGGTGCCTGGCACCTCCCGTCCCTTCATCGCGCGATGAAAGTCTCTCGCCGGCTCGGCTACCCAAACCTCGGACTTGGAATCGGTCTGCGAACGGTGCACTTCGCGCCGATCCTGGCCACCAATCCGCCGATCGACTGGTTCGAGGTGATCAGCGAGAACTTCATGGACTCGCAGGGGCGGCCCCGCTGGGTGCTCTCGCAGATCGCGGAGCGCTACCCGGTCGTGCTGCACGGCGTGTCGATGTCGATCGGCTCCACCGACCCGCTCAACCTCGAGTACCTGAAGCGACTGAAGGCGCTCGCTATCGAAATCGGTGCTGTGTGGATCAGCGATCACCTGTGTTGGACCGGCGTCACCGGACTCAATAGCCACGATCTGCTCCCGCTCCCGCTCGATGAGGCGACCTTGCGGCATGTGAGCTCTCGAGTGAAACGGGTTCAAGAGTTTCTCGAACGGCCATTGGTGTTGGAGAACCCGTCGAGCTACGTCACCTTTGCGCAATCGACGATCGACGAGCCCGACTTCTTGCGAGCCTTGGCGGAAGAGACAGGTTGCGGCCTGCTTTTGGACGTCAACAACGTCTACGTCAGTTGCACCAACCACGACCTCGACCCCGCGGACTACATTCGGCGCATTCCGGCCGAGCACGTCGTGCAGTTTCACGTGGCGGGGCATACCACCTACTCCACGCACATCATCGATACGCACGATCATCCGGTGATCGATCCGGTCTGGAAGCTGTTTGCGCTCGCGCATCAGCTCACCGGTGGCGTTTCAACGCTCTTGGAATGGGACGCCAACATCCCAGCGCTCGAGGTGGTTCACGCCGAGGTCTTGAAGGCCAAGCACCACATGAGCGGACTGCATGAGTCGATCCCTGTTGCGCAACTCCCGGTGGCGTTTGATGGGCCACCGCCAGCGCCGCATCCACTGCACCTGACGCGCGTGGAGGTGGAATGAGGCCGGACCAATCGCTACCGCTCGATGTCGTGCAACGCTGGTTCCAGGCGGTGATCACCAATCCTGGCGGTGTGCGCGGTGGGATCGAGGGCGATGCTGCCTCGGCGTTGATCCCGATCTCGACCGACGAGTTGGAAAGCGTGATCGGCCGCTCGTCGCGGCTCGATTCGGTCGGCCGGATGAGGGTCTATGCGGACGCTTACTACGCGCGACTGATCGAGTGCCTGCAGGGATCGTTTCCAATCGTGGCACGCACGCTCGGCCAGGATCTGTTCGCCGATTTCGCGATGGAATATCTGCAAGCGCATCCGTCCAACAGCTACACGCTCAACCGGCTCGGCGATCATTTCGAGGCGTGGCTGCAAGCCACGCGCCCACCACGCGAGCCGAGTCAGGACGATTCACCTCAGTGGCCCGAGTTTCTGGTCGATCTCGCCGGTTTGGAGTGGGCGCTGGATGGTGTCTTCGATGGGCCCGGCGTCGAACAACAGACGGTCGTCGATGCTGCGACAGTCGCCGGACTCGACGCCGCACAACTGCTCGATGCCCGCTTGGAGACCGTCCCTTGTTTGCGCTTGATGGCGTTTCGATTCCCCGTCAGCGAGTACTACGATGCGGCGCGGCAGGCTCCCGACGATGAAGAACTCGAGATCCCCGAGGCCAAACCATCTTGGCTGGCCTTGACGCGACGCGACTATGTGGTGCGACGCTTGACGCTCAGCCAGCCGCAGTTCGAACTGCTCTCAGCACTGCAGGCCGGCAACACGGTGGCTGCAGCGATCGAACGCGCGGCAACCGCCGTCCACTGGGACGATGAGCAGTTGGCTGCCTCGCTGTCGAATTGGTTTCATACCTTCACGACCGCGCCGCTGTTTCAGCGCCTGATCACCACGGGTTGAGACGGCCAGCCTCGCATCTGCACGACGGCATCCACCATCTGCTGCACCTGTGAATCGTCGACGGCGATGACCCAAAGTGCCGCTGCTCCCGACGGGCGACGCGACGGCACCACGATTCCGGCAGCGTTCTTCGGTAGCGGACTGAACGCGTGTGGTACGGCGACCCCTTCGTCCTTGGTCACCGCCAGCGTGGCGAGGTCGGTTTCGGTCACGAATCCGACCAACGGCAGACACTCGGCACGCGCGATGAACGCACTGCCCGCCGCCGTGTCCGGATCGACCTGAAAGATCGGGCGCACCGGTAACGGGAAACGTGTGTTGCGCAAGGCAAGCGGCACCGGTTCGGGCGTCACGATCATCCCTTCTGCGACCTGATCGAGCGGAGAGATCCGGCTTGCAAGCTTTGTGCGTCCGACACGCTCTACGATCAACTCGGGGAGCGGGCCGAACAGCGTGCGTCCCGAAAAAAATTCGTTCCGAACCACGGGATAGATCGCCTTGGCGGCAAGATCGATCTCGTCGATGTGATACCAACGCACGGGCCATTTGTACTCTTCAGGTGTGAGGATCGCCTGCGCCAAGCCTTGTCCCAGTGCCGTTGGTAGCGCTTCATAGGTCAGCGTCCAAGCAGAGACGCCGTCGCGGCCCTGACGATAGAAACGCGATCGCAGTTCGCGCTGCCTGTCGGGCGTCAATCGTCGGAACAGGTCGTGGCAGAACTCGTGGAAGATCACCTGTGCCTGTTGAGCCGGGTGGTCCTCCGGGCGCACTTCCATCAGCAGTTGATGCGCGTTGGCCTCGGCGTGAGTCGAGCCCTCTTGATCGAACACCGCCACCAAGTTGATGGTTGGCATCTCCGCGAACTCGCCGCTCAGCCCGTAGAACCTCACGTAATAGGAGAGCAGCTGTTGAGTGCGCGGCTGCTTCAGAAACGACTCGAACTCGGACTGGATGCGGGGCAAGTACTGAGCCCGCGACCACAGCGTCTCGAATCGCGTTGCGAAGGTGCGGATCGTGCGCTCGAGTACAACGGCTTCAGCCGGCTCCACGAGCGCGCCGAGGCGCGCCACCAGATCGTCGACGCTGGTCGCGTTCATCGCCGCGATCGAGAGTTGCTGCCGCCGCGAGATCGAGTTGTCTTCGATAGGCAGGCACGCGTTGGCACCGTCGAACTGGAGGCTGTGGTTGAGCGGGAATCGTCGTGTACGAATCGACCTGAACTCTGAAAGTTGCTCTCGTTCAGATCGTGAAAGCGGCCCGAATGTCTCGACCCAATCGCGGTAGTACTGGAACCGGTTCTTGCTGGGTGAACTCTCAGCAAGATTGTCGACCCAGTGAAACAGGTTGGTCGCCTCGGAGTATCTAATGCTGAACCGGACCGAAACCAGCGGATCGGTCGTGGCGGGCAGCGGCATGAGTGCCGGCGGTTTGGGTTGACGCGGAGGGGACTGCAGCGTCGTCGAGCCGCAGCCGCAAACGGCCAGCGCAAGGTAAAACGGGATGCTTCGCATCATTCTCACGGGTTTTCAATGTAGTCGATCGTGCGTCCCAGCGCCTGTCGGTTTACGATCCGGGCGCGACATCGACACCGCAAATGAGTGTGGCGACCAAGTCGTGTCCAGGACGAGGCGATGGGGCGATCGAGCACGGTGACGGAAGGGATTCGCGTCGAGGTCGAGAGCGTTTACGTGGCGGAGCGGTCCGAGCCGTCACGGAGGCTGTTTTTCTTTGCCTACCAGGTGACTCTCAGCAACGAGGGGGATCTCGCGGCGCAACTGACCACCCGGCATTGGATCATCACCGACGGCGAGGGCCGCGAAGAGCATGTACATGGTCCGGGCGTGGTGGGGAAGAGCCCACAACTCCTGCCCGGTGAGTCGTTCCAGTACATGAGCTACTGCCCCTTGCCGACTCCGATTGGTTCGATGGCCGGCACCTATCGCATGGTCCGCGAGGATGGGCGTGAGTTCGATGCGCAGATCGACGCCTTCTCGCTGGAGGTCCCTGGCACTCTGAATTGATCGTCGGCGGAAATGCCGACGCGTACCGTTACAGGGTGAGCTCGAGATACAGCGCGCCCGGAATCGGATTGTCGTAGTAGGCGGGAATCTCTCGAAAACCGAGCGAACGATAAAGCCCCACCGCGTTGCGCATCGTGGCGCCGATCGTATCCAGTCGCATCGCCCGATAGCCGATCTCGCGAGCATCCGAGAGCAGTTGCTCGCACAGTGCGCGCCCCACACCGTGCCGTCGATAGTCGGGGTGCACCCACAATCGCTTCATCTCGCAAACGTCCGCATCGAGTTGCCGCAGGGCGATGCACCCGGCGGTTTGTCCGTTGACCGTCGCAAGATACAACCGCCCCGAAGGAGGCTGGTACTTGCCTGGCAGCCCGGCCAGCTCGTCGTCGAAGCTCTGAAAGCACAGCTCGAAATCGAGTGAACGCGCGTACTCGAGAAACAGCTCGCGCACGAGTGCCAGATCGCTGGCGGAGGCCGCCGGTACGACGCTGACGCTCACGTGAGTGATCCCGAGAACACGGTGATGCAACGGCCGGCCAATCCGACGCGATCGCCGCGCCAATCGACGCGCACCTCGCCGCCCCGCTTGGAGGCCTGCCACGCGCGCATCGCACGCTTGTCGAGTTTCTGTCCCCAGAACGGGGCAAGCATGCAATGGGCCGAACCGGTCACGGGATCTTCGTCGACGCCCGCTGCAGGAGCGAAGAACCGTGACACGAAATCGAACTCCGGCGAGTCGGCGAGCGCGGTTACGATCACGCCGCGCGTCGGCAGCGCCCCGAGCGCGGCGAAATCCGGCGCGAGTCGGCGTACCACCGCTTCGCTCTCGACTTCGATCAAGTAGTCATCGCGTCCGCGTGTAATCGTTAACGGTGCGCAACCCAAGGCTTGCGCCACACCGGGTGGCAACGCCGCCGGCACGCCGGGAAGAGCGGGAAAGTCCAGTTCGATCCATTGCCCGAGCCGGACGGCTGCAAGCCGGCCACTGCGAGTGTCGAACAGCGCGGGGCGCATGGTGTCGAGTCGGCCGGTCTCCCACAGAACGTGCGCCGAGGCCAGCGTCGCGTGCCCGCACAGATCGACCTCGACTGCAGGTGTGAACCATCTCAAAGAGAACGCATCTCCTTGCGGCCACAGGAAGGCTGTCTCCGAGAGATTCATTTCGGCAGCCAGCGCTTGCATCCAAGCCGCATCCGCTGGCGCATCCAGCAGGCAGACAGCCGCCGGGTTGCCACGGAAGCGTTCGGAGCTGAAAGCATCGGCGACAAACAACGGTGCGGGCATCGTCACCTCAGCCGGCCGATGGGCCGCCGGAAATACCGCCTTCAGTGAGCTTGGCCAAGTCGCCCAGCGCGGCATCGATCTCGGCCAGCGTGACCGGCGTTTCGCCGCCGCTGTGTTTGAGCTGACCAGCCGCGATCTTCTCGGCCGCCAGATCGCGAATCGACAGATTGCGTGCGAGTGCTTCCTTGACCAGCGCGGCGCCTGCGATGTAGCCGATGACCGGATTGAGCGCGGTGACGACGATCGGGTTTTTTGAGAGCCAGCCGAGCGCTTTCTCCGGGTTGGCTTTGAGTCCGACAACCGCACGCGTGCTGAAAGTGCTCA
>CAZAHQ010000193.1:0-7414 GCA_964484415.1 uncultured Acidobacteriota bacterium
CGGCGACAATTCTCAATCGGCCCAAATCGACGGGGCTGCACCGCGCGGCGTGAAGCTGCTGCCTGCCGGCTGGATCAGCACTTCGACGCAGATGAGTCTGGTCAATGGCCAGATGAGTTCGCGACGCGTGTTCGAGTTTACGTACCTGCCGTCAGGGTTGGGCGAGGGTGAGATTCCATCGTTCAGCCTGGTCGTCGACGGTCAGAAGCGGCGCACCGATCCGGTGAAGGTCAAGATCGTCGAGCAATCACCCTCCAGCAGCGGCCGCAATGCTCAGGCGCAGGACCGATTGCCGATCGAAGTTCAGGCGCACGCGTCGCGTCGCGAGTTGTACGTGGGCGAATCGTTGATTCTGGAATACGTGCTGCGCAGTCGGGTGGGTGTGCAGAGCATCGAGCCGGATGCATCGCCGTCGTTCCCGGGATTCGTGGTCGAGGAGTTCAAGGTCGAACCAGGGTCGACGCAGCGCGACGTGCGGGACGCGCAGGGCGTGGCGTGGCGTGAGTGGACCGTGATGCGCCGCCGGTTGACCGCTGCAAAGGAGGGCTCTTTGGCGATCGAGGCGGTGCCGTTTCAGATCACCGTCGAACGCCGCTCGCGCGATTTCTTCGGCATGGCGTTCCCAGGCCAAGTGCAACGCGTCGGTGCTGTCGCCGACGCGCTCACGATCAAGGTCAAGCCATTGCCGAGCGAAGGCCGCCCGCCAGATTTCAGCGGCGCGGTGGGGCGATTCACGCTCTCCACCAGCTTGGCGCCGGCGAGCGTCGCCGCTGGTGAAGCGGCCAATCTGGAGATAACGGTCAGCGGCGACGGATCGCTGGCCGGTGCCACGCAGCCGAGCGTGTCGGTACCACCGGATGTCGATGCATTCGATGTCACCGAGCGCGCTGCCGGCACGAGCAAACGCACCTGGGTGATGCCGTTGGTACCGCGACGAGAGGGACGAATCGAAGTTGGTGGAATGAGTTTCGCGTACTTCGACCCCGCGCTCGGCAAGTACGCGCGCACTGAAGCACCGCCCCTGATGTTGGAAGCGACGCCCGCCAAAAGAACGCGACTGGCCCCCACGATCGCTGCGGGCAACGCCTCGACCGATGCCGGCGAGATCGGACCCTTCCCGCTTACCGAAGGAGCGTTGAGAAATCGCGAGCAGAGCGTGGCGCACTCGTTCTTGTGGTGGCTGGTACTGGCGAGCCCTTGGGTTGTTGCCGCTGCGTCGCCTCTGGCTGGTCGTTGGCGCGCCGTGCGGGGAACGTCGCTGCGCGGCCGCCGCGCGCGGCACCGGCAGGCGCTTGCGGCACACCTTGCCAAGGCATGGCGAGACGCCGCGAGCGATGTTGGTGAAGCCTCGCGGGAGATCTTGCGCGCGCTGCATCTGTGGGCCGGCGATCAGTTGGGTGAGCCGTCTGTGCCACTCTCGCAAGCTCAACTGCGCGAGCGGTTCTGCGCGCGCTGGGGGGACGCGCTGCGCGCCGACGTCGCGGTTGCACTCTTCGAGCGTGCCGAGGCATTGCGTTACGCAGGCGGTGCGCGGTCGGAAACGGCCGCCGAGTTGATCAAAGAGATTGAGGTGTTTTTGGAGGCGAAACAGTGAACCGCCTCGTGGTCTGTCTTTGCGCCCTGATCACCTACGGCTCAGGCACGCTCGAGAGCCGGGCCGATCCAGCGCAGTCGTTCACCGCAGCGGCCGGCATGTACGCAAAGGGAGCTTACGCGGATGCCGAGAGAGTGCTTCGAAGTGCGTTGGAAGAAGCGCCTTCCGAACCGGCGCTTCTTCATGCCTTGGGCCTGACGCTGGCCAAGCAGGGGAAATATGCAGAGGCGACGTTGAACTTGCGTCGTGCGCTTAGGCTGGCTCCCCGTGATTCGGCGGCGCAGCGGACACTCAGTTGGGTCCGCGCTCAGACGTCATCGCCGGCGATCGAGAGCCCGACGCAGACCCTGGCTCGCGCACTCGCGCTCGTCCCGCGCGAGCCGATGTTGTGGTTGGCTGCGTTGTTGTCGCTGTCGGCGACCGCGTGGTTTGTGCTCGCGCAGCGTCGCGGTACGACTCGGCGAGGTGGATTCGCGATTGCAGTAGCCGGGTTGCTTCTGGCGGCACCGCCATTGGCATCGCTCGCCCTGCGTGCCGCGGACGATGATGCGGTCATCCTGGCGCCACAAGTCGACGCGCGCTCAGGCCCCAGTGAATCGGACGCCGTCCTGTTTGTTGCGCACGCCGGCCAAGAGGTCTCTTGCCCCGAATCGCGCGCCGGCTGGACTCGCGTCGTACTCCCCACCGGAGCCTCCGGCTGGCTCCCCACCACCGCCCTCGAGCCGATCGCCCCCCACTGACTCGCCGCGGGGTCTGCCGAGGTGGGGTTTCGAGTGGCGGGGAGTGGGGTTAGCTCAGGCGGCGGTGCGCGACTAGAATCTCGCGGTTTCGAATTGGTCCTTCACGGAGATCGCCCCCATGAAGATGCGCGTTTGGTTCCTCCGCTCGGCGGCGTGTGTGCTGTTTACAACGCTACTGGCGGCATCGGTCGCGGTTGCGGCAAGTGCCAAGGTTCCGGTTCAGACCGTCACCCTCGACAACGGCTTGACTCTGCTCCTTGTTCCAAAACCGGAATTGACGACGGTCGCAGCCGGGTGGGTGGCGCATGTCGGCTCGGCCAACGAGCGCCCGGGAATTACCGGCATCAGCCACTTTTTCGAACACATGATGTTCAAGGGAACGCCGACGATCGGCACCAAAGATCCGAAGCGCGACGCTGCGATCATCGCCGAGCAAGAAAAACTGCAGGATCGAATCCGGCAGCTCAACATGCAGCAGCGCGAGCGTTGGCGCCTCGGTGAAATCGCCGATCCGTATGATCCCGCCACACGCCCGCCCGAGTTGATCGAGCTCTCGAACAAATTCGACGCGCTCGTGAAGGAACAGCGCGACCTGATGGTCAAGGATGAGTTCGATCAGGTCTACACCAATGGTGGTGGCTCGGGCATGAACGCCTTCACCAACAACGACATGACGGTCTACTTCATCACCGTCCCTGCCAACAAACTCGAACTGTGGTTTTGGATGGAGTCGGATCGTCTGATGAATTCGGTGTTCCGCGAGTTCTACAGCGAGCGCGACGTGGTGTACGAGGAACGCCGCTTGCGCACCGAGTCGACCCCCACCGGCAAATTCGATGAACAGCTCGACTCGATCTTCTGGCAGTCGCACCCCTACAACTGGCCCGTCATTGGCTGGCCCGACGACCTGCGTTCCTACACGCTGCAGCAGGCCAAGGACTATTACGCAACCTACTACCAGCCCAGCAATCTGACCGTGGCGCTGGTCGGCAACTTCGACATCGAAAACGCCAAGACACTGGCCAAGAAGTACCTGGGGCGCCTCCCGAAAGGAACGAATTCAGTTCCCGATGTGGTCACCACCGAAATGCCGCAGTTGGCCGAGAAGCGCATGAGTGCCGAGTGCGATTGCCAGCCGCAAATCGAGGTGCGTTATCACACGGTACCGTTCATGCACAAAGACACTTACCCATTGGAGGTTTTGGCGGGCGTGCTCAACGGACAGACCGGCCGGCTGAACAAAGAACTGGTGCTCAAACAGCAGATCGCTTCCAACGCGGGCGCCGGTCAAAACTCGATGAAGTGGGCCGGAGCGTTCTCGTTCTCGGCGCAAACCAAAGGGGAGGCCGACCCGGAAGCGCTCGAGCAGGCGTGGTACCGAGAACTCGAGCGAATCCAGAAAGAAGGAGTGCCGCCGCAAGAGCTGGAGAAGGTCAAGAACAACATCGCCGCCGACGCCTATCGACGATTGCAGCAGCCTTTCTTCCTGCTGATCCAGTTGCTGGTTTACGACGGTCTGAAGACCTGGACCTATCTCAACGAATACGCCGACAAGACCGCAGCCGTCACCGCCGATGACGTCAAGCGGGTCGCCAATCAGTACTTCACACCCGAGAACCGAACGGTCGGCGTCTACACCCGCAAGGCCGGCGCGAGCGCTGAGCCGGTACCGCCGGAACTTGCAGATCTCCCGGCAGAAATGCAGCAAGGGCTCATGGCCCAGACCAAGCGGATCAAGGCCGAGACCGATGTCGCCAAGCTGAAGCAGGGTCTGGAGGCGATCGGCCAACAAAAATCGCAGGCTCCGCCAATGTTCCAAAAAGCGCTCGCCTACATGGAGAAGGCCATCACGGAGCGCCTCGCTGCGCTGGAAGGGGGTGCCCAATGAACCGCCGCTCGCTGCTCGTCTCGATCGCCGTCGGCGCCGCTCTGACAGGCGCCGCAGTGGCTCAGATTCCTCAACATCCCAAGCAACTTACCTACCCGGCGCTCAACTTCGAGGTGCCAAAGGCCGAGAACTTCCGCGTCAAACTCAAGACCGGCCAAGCAGCCTACATCGCCGAGGATCATGCACTCCCGCTCGTAACGGTTTCGATCACGGTGCGCGCCGGTGCGTGGCTCGACCCTGCAGACAAACCGGGGGTTGCCAGCCTGACCGGCTCGATGCTGCGTGATGGCGGCACGGAACGATCCACCGCTGAACAGTTCGACGAGGAGGTCGATTTCCTGGCCGCCGATCTCAATAGCTTCATCGGCGGAACACAGGGCAGTGCGTCGCTGAATTGCCTTTCCAAGGATCTGGAGAAGGGTCTCGACCTGTTGTTCGAGATGATGACCAAACCGCGCTTTCAGGCCGATCGGCTGACCGTGCGGAAAGGCACGATCCTCGAGGAGATGAAGCAACGCAACGATGACGCCGGTACGATCCTCGATCGCGAATGGGGTTGGCTGATGTACGGCCAAGAGCACTTCTCTCCACGCGAGCAGACGCAGGCCGAGCTCGACTCGATCACTCGAGATGATCTGGTCAACTTCCACAAGATGTACTGGCGCCCCGAGCAGATGATCATCGCGGCCTCCGGCGACTTGGATAAGGCCAAGCTGATCGCATCACTGGAGAAACGCTTTGCTGCCTGGAAACCGACAGGACCGGTCGCCAAGATCGCCTGGCCGCCGCCCGCGCCGAAACACACCCCCAAGCCCGGCCTGTACCTGGTCGAGAAGGACATCCCGCAGGGCAAGGTCTACATCGGCCACCTCGGCGCGCAGCGCGACCCCACCTGGAGCAATCCCGACAACGTCGCGCTGCAAGTCATGAACGACGTTCTGGGCGGTGGTGGGTTTACCTCGCGAATCACCAAGCGTGTCCGCTCCGATGAGGGCCTGGCCTACAGCGCCGGGTCGCGCTTCGGCATCGACAACTACTGGCCCGGCACGTTCCGTGTCTCGTACCAGTCGAAGAGTCCGACCGTCGCGTTGGCCGCCAAGCTCTCGCTGGAGGAGGTCGAGAAGATCCGCACGCAACTGGTTCCCGCGGAAGAACTCACCACCTCGAAGAACAGCTTCATCGACACCTTCCCTCAGACCTTCCAGTCGAAGGCCGCGATCGTCAACACGTACGCCGCTGACGAGTACATCGGCCGACCACACGCCTACTGGCAGATGTATCGCGACAACATGCGCAAGGTGAGTGCCGAGGACGTGCGGCGGGTGGCGCAGCAGTACCTCAAACCGGACCAACTGGTGATGTTGATCGTCGGCAAATGGTCCGACATCGAACCGGGTGATGCCGGCAAGCGCGCCAGCATGAAGGAACTGTTCGGGGGCAAACCGATCGTGTTGCCGCTGCGTGATCCGTTGACCCTGAAGTAGTCACTGTCCAGGGGCGGCCCGAGAGGTCGCCCCTGTCTTACCACCGCTACACTGACTCGACGATCGTCATGTCCTGGCGTGAACGATAGTGCGCGAAACCGCCAACCTCTCCCTGCACCGGCCCACCCACCAAAGGAACGTTCGACTGGTATCGCAACGGGAACAGCTCGGGCGGCGATCGCTCGAGTTGCTCGTAAAGTCGATCGAGCGCCTCCGGATCGGGCGCGAGCAATCCGCACCACAAGCGTAACCGTCGATTCGGCAGCAGCAGTGTGGGCTGCACGATCTCGATCCCGCGATACCCCGCGATCGGCGGCGTGAGATACCCCACCGCGGTCGTACCGTCGGCAAGATGGAAACTGGCGCGAACCACGAACATCCCTGTACTTGGATCGAGTGGCCCATCGATCGGGTACGGGCGCAGCGTTGCCGCGTGCTCCTCGTCGCGCTCGACAGCATCGAACACGAATTCCCAAACCGCCGATTGCTCAAAATCGTCGCAGGTCAGCTCATGCACCTGCTTGCGTACCGTCATCGGCGAGGTCCACCACCGGTCGCGGTGGCTGACGTCGCCGGAGTTGACGGCACGGCACTCGACGGTCTCTCGATCGTGGGCGGCGTCGCCGGTGGGAGAACGGGTGGCGTGGGGTTGGCGTGTTCCTCGATGACACCGCAGGCGATCCGGGCTCCACCCTTGGCAGCGGCAGTCCCCTTGTCCTCTTCGTCGTGGAGCACGATCGAGCGGCCCAAGATGCAACTCCTCCCACCACCCAAAGACAATCCGTGCGCCACGAAGCGCGTGACGGCCACACCACTCTGATCGGCGATCAAGTTACCGAAGTCCCCGGCATGACACGACGCCGCGCCAGGCACGCCATGCTCGGCCTTCGCATCGGGGTTGAAATGATCGCCCGCCCCCGAGCCGTCCGGTTTGCTGCAGTCGCCCCACTGATGGATGTGAAAGCCGTGACGACCTGGAGCCAGCCCGACTGCTTGGATGGTGATCTCGAGACCATCGTTCGCTGGACGGAATGTGGCCAATCCATGAACGCCGCTCTTTCCCAGTGGCCGGATCACAGCTTGAGCCAACTCGACGCTACCGGCGAGCCCGCTGTGATTCTCGTGTGCCTGAACGCCGGGCGCGGCCACGGACAGAGCTAAAACGACGCCGACTTTTCGCATCGCTTCCGAGCCTCGACGCACCGCTGGGCGTCAACGGACGCCAAGCGGCACTTGAATGTCGTGGAAATGAGAAGTGGGCCCGGGGCCTTGGCCCGCGCGGATCCTAGTCGTGGTGTGGCGCGCGCACAACCCTTTTTTTACGATCCAGATTCAAGCTACGACTGGGCACCCAAGCGCTCGTTCTCGACCGACATCAACTCGCTCTCGTCGATGTCGCCCGTTGGGTACACGCCCGAGAAGCAGGCATGGCAGGTGTCATGCAAAGAAACGGGCGATTCGTCCCGCACCGACTGCACCAGATCCGGCAGATCTTGGTAGATCACGGCGTCGGCGCCGAGTGCCTCGGCGATCTGTTCGACACTGCGGTCGCGCGCGATCAACTCCTTGCGCGTCGACATGTCGATCCCGTAGACGCACGGATGCGACAGCGGTGGAGCGGTCGACGCTAGGTAGACCTTCGCAGCGCCTGCGTCGCGAACCATTTGAATGATCTGGCGCGATGTCGTGCCGCGCACGATCGAGTCGT
>CAZAHQ010000194.1:0-7412 GCA_964484415.1 uncultured Acidobacteriota bacterium
GGTTGCAGCGGAAGGTCGTCGCACTCCGCCAGCACCTCGAGAGACTCGGCGCGCACTTCCACGCCGCCGGTATCCATGCGCGCATTGATGTTGGTACCGACCCGAGCGATCACCGTGCCGACGACCTCGACCACCGTCTCCGGACGCAACCCGCCGGCCCTTTGGTGTAACTCTCCCGAGGTCGGATCGAACACAACCTGGATCAGACCGCTCCGATCGCGCAGGTCGACGAACACCACACCGCCCAGATCGCGGCGCCGCTGAACCCAGCCATTGAGCTTCACCATCTGACCGACATCGGGAACGCGCAACGTGCCGCCGTAGCGACGCGCAACTTGAGTGGAAGACATCGTCGACTCCTAGAACGCTCTTAGAGGAAACCGGTTCATTCACCGCTCTCGAGTTGGGCCGCCAACTGCACCGCATCGAGCGGGGCATCGCGCTCGACTCCGTTGATCAAATCGCGTAGTCGCACCATACCGCGCGCGATTTCGTCATCACCGATGATCGCTGCATAGCGCGCTCCCGATCGACTCGCGCGCTTCATTTGTCCGGACAAACCGCGGCCGGCCGGGTCCCAAAGCGCGGCGACACCCTCGGCGCGCAAGGCGTGCACGAACGGCAAGACGCGCGCCTGAGCCGATTCGCCGAGCGTCACCACGAACAGATCCAAAAGTGGCGCAGCGGGAGCGACGTCGTCGCCGGCAGCCAGAAACAGCCGTTCGATGCCGGCGGCAAAACCGATCCCAGCGATCTGCGGCCCGCCTAGCTCGGCCACCAAATTGTCGTAGCGGCCGCCGCCCACCACCGCGTTTTGGGATCCGCCCGTGTCGGCCGAAATCTCGAAGGTCGTGCGGACGTAATAGTCGAGCCCGCGAACCAGCTTTGCATCGATCGTGTACGGGATGCCGATCGCGGTCAGTCCGGCGCACACACTCTCGAAATGAGCGCGTTCATCGTCACCAAGAAAGTCCAACATCGCTGGCGCAGACTGAAGCGCGCGTTGCGTTGCGGGGTCTTTGCTGTCCAGCACCCGCATCGGATTGCGCTCGATTCGTGAACGACTCTCGACATCGAGGTGACTCTCACACTCGCGCAGGAACGCCACCAGCGCCTCGCGATAGCGCACACGCGACGACAGATCCCCCAACGTATTGATCGAAAGGGTTGGACTGCCGACCCTTGCCGCTTTGACCAAGTCCCACGCCACGGCGATGGTCTCGACATCGGCACCGGGCGCCAATTCGCCGAACCACTCCGCGCCGATCTGATGGAACTGGCGCAGTCGCCCCTTCTGCGGACGTTCTTTGCGAAACGCGGCGCCGATGTAGTAAAGGCGCGTCAATCCCGCGCGATCCAGCGAGTGCTCGACGAACGCGCGGCAGACCGAAGCGGTCAACTCTGGGCGTAATGAAAACGATTCGTCACCGGACTGCAGGGTGAACATCTCTTTTCCAACGATATCGGTCGCCTCGCCCACGGAGCGCGTGAACAACTCGGTCGATTCCATCATCGGCGGGCGGATCTCGCGGAAGCCGTAGCGGCGCAACAGCGCGCGCGCTGTCGCTTCGAACGCCTGCCATCGTTCGCTGTCTCCTGGCAGGATGTCGTTGAATCCACGCGGGCTGGTGAAACGGGGCGCCACAGAAACCTCTGAGAACCGACGGGGGTTGAGCCGGGGATTCTGCCACGCCAGGTCGAGCGCGTCAGGACCACGCGGCTCAGGTAATCTCTCCCCATGTTCCGATTCGTTCTGTTGTTGGCGGCTGCGGCCGGCCCGCTGGAAGTAGAACGGCCGATCCCCCCCGCCGCGATCGTGGCGACCACCGCGTGGGAGGTCGAACTTCCTGATACTCCGGCACAAGCGGTGCGTGCGGTGGTGCTCGACGGGGGTATCAGCGGCCTCTTGGTGGCGTACGAGAACGCGATCGAGGTCCGCCTGGCGCTGGACGGCTCGCTCGTGTGGCGGCGTGAAGGACTCGGCGCGGCAGGGCTGATGAGCGGGCCGCCGCTCCTGATCGGAGGGGTGCCGACCATCGGTTGGAGCGGCGTCGACGGGAGCGGCAGCGCACGTTTCCTGCTGGTAGCTGTCAACGACGGAGCGAACCGCTCAGAGACGCCGCTCGATGGCGAGCCGCTCGGACCGCCGCTGCCCGATTCCGACGGTGGATCGGTCGGGCCGCAGTGGTACGTACCGCTTGCCGGCGGTGTGGTCATCGTGATCGACCCGGCCGGACGGGTAGAAGAACGACTGATCGCCTCGCGCGCCGAGATCTCCCCTCCATTGATTGCAGTCGAGGGGCGTATCTGTGCCTTCGTCGGTCCTCATCGTCGGATGGTGACGCTCGCGTCGCTCGGGCAACTCGAATCACCGCGGCTGTTGTCACCGATCACAGCCGCCGCCGGCTCGCGACGGCTCTTCGCCGCCCAAGCAAACTCGTTGTCGGCCTGGCATTGCCGAGCCCTTTCGCGCGGCGGATTGCGTTGCGGCTCGGCCTGGAAGCAACCGACCGGTGCGCCGGTCACCGCAGCACCGTTGGTGGTTGACGACCTCGTCTTCGTACCTTCGTGGGATTCGTTTCTGTACGCCTTCCGGCAGGTCAACGGACATCTGTTGTGGCGCGTCAGCACACCCGGTCGCTTATCGGCCACACCGTTGGCATGGGATGAGTTGTTGGCGGTGGCGCCACAGCGATCGAAGGCGATCGGGTTTTATCGCAACCGCGACGGCGCATCCGCGGGACAAATCGATGCCGGCAAAGACGAGGTGTTCTTGTCGGCGCCGGGTCGCGTCGACGACCGGTTGGTATTGGCAGTCTCATCTCCAAGAGCCGACAAGCCGCGAACGCTGCGGGCCTACACCTTGACCCGACGCGAGGCGCCCGCGCCGACCCCAGCCGCGAGTCAGGAGGTCAGACCCCTGACGGCGGAAAGAAACCGATCCTCGAGCTTGCGATAGGTGGCCTCGCTCGGTTCGCCCGCGATCCGATGCGGCAAGTTCGCCAGCGGCAGAACGGCCTTGGCCATCGAACGCCGGCCACCGGCCGAGCCATATTCGGCGAATGCGAGCTTGGCCAGCGTCCCCGCCTTCTGAACGAAGCCAACATTGCGAATCGACATCGAGACGGTCTCGTCGATCACACCGCTGACCACCGACCACTCCACGCCTCCGACTTGCAGGCAGAAGTCGGCGAGTTGCGGCACGACGTCCTCGCGCGTCACACGCCCGAGGTGACTGAAGATCACTTTCTCTTCGATGCGCGCGGTGCGCAGCCCTTCTGCGAACGCGGCCAAGATCTCGGGTGGCAGCGACGGGCGTTCGATGCGGCGCAAGTGATTGATGTTCGCGCGCGGGAACAGCCACGTGAACGCCTCCACATCGGCTTCCGACACCGGTTGCTCGAGCCACAACGTGTCGGTTCGAATGGCATACAACAGCGCCGTCGCGAGCCGCTCGTTGACTTTGATTCCTTCGGACCTCAGATACTCGACAAAGATCGTGGCGGTCGCGCCGTAGGAGGTTCGCACGTCTTTGTATCGTGATTCGTAACTGGTCTGCGCGGGGTGATGATCGATCACGCCATCGATTCGCGGGAGCAACTGCTTCAGGTGCGGCGGTTGCGTGTCCACCATGAAGATCCGGTCGTACTCGGCCAAGGTCGGCTCGTCCAGCGGCAAGACAGGAAGATCGAGAACACGCTGCATCTCCAAGTTCTCGGGGCGCGTGACCCGACCGAAGGAAGCCATCGGCATGGTGACGCGATTGCGCCCCAAGAGCGTGCGCAGCGCGAGTCCCGACGCGAGCGCATCGGGATCGGGATCGTCCTGGAGCACGATCAGCGCGTTTCTGGCGCCTTCCATCAACTCACGCAGTCGGCGAGTGTGTCCTTTGGCGCGCGCCAATCGCATGTCGGCACGCAACGTCGCCGCGAAGCGCTCCCCCGCCGGCACAAAGTGCGCCCACGGGAACTTCTCGGGGGGAAACGGCAGCGTTTCCACGCCGCCAATCGCCAGAACAGCGACAGGCGTGTCGCCGCGCTCTTTTCCAGCGGCTTCCAAGACGCCGCGCAGACGACGTGGATCGCGCAACGAAACGATCAACATCGAGGCTGGAAGCAGGTCGCGATAGAGATTGCGATCGCGCAACGAGCCACGCACCGTCGTGCAGCCCAGACGTTTGAGCAGGCGCTCCAGCCCTACCGTATCGACGGCGAAGACAACATCCTCGGGAGCATTCCCGAGCGCCTGCATCAGCAGAACGGCGTGCGAGCGACTCTGACAGACGACCGCGATCCGCATCACGACACCGGCGCTGATTTACCAAAACGCCAGATCACGATGGCGCCCAACAGCGCTCCGCACAGGTCGGCATACCAATCGAAAACGGAGCCGTCACGCTCGGGTACGAACGTTTGGTGCCACTCGTCGCTTGCACCGTAGAGTGCCGCAAGCGTGGCCGAGATCAGTGCGCGAGGTCCGGCTGCACACCAGGGGGCGAGGGCCCAGCCCCACGATCCCGCGAGACCCGCGTAAGCGGCGAGGTGCAGCAGTTTATCGCCACCCGACGGCACCTCGATCGGCATCGGTCTGCCACTCTCGATGAAGATCAACGTCATCAAGGCGAGCGGGGCGATCAGTCGCCAGACAGCTCGCGTCGCAGGGCGAGTGTTCTCGTTCATCCGCTGAAGGGGGCCATGATCAGGCCCAGTAAGATCGCGCCCCCTACGACCGATCCCCACAGCACCAACGCCACGCGCCAGTTGGGGCGCTTACCTCCCAGGAGGAATGCGAAGAAGACGCTGACGATCGTGGCGAAGAGTACGAGTTGCAGCAGATGGCGCACGAGCGATCCCCCTCATTCCTTGCGGCGGATCGCAATATCCCAGGCGTCGAGAATCACAAGGATGTTCATCAACCCGGCGGCCATCATGTAGATCGAACCGTAGCCGCTCCAGGTTCGAAACTCGCGCTGTTTTCGCGCGGCAATCGCTGCCAGTGTCGATGGATCGGGCAGCGCGGTGGGAGCGGGTAGAGCGTAGACGGCGTGGCCATAGAGTGCACCGCGAAGTAGCGGCTCCCAGGGACCGACGCTGACGTTGGCTCCAACTTGCAAGGTCGAAAGCCAGGGTGTTCGTGGATCGACCACCGCCAAATTGCCATCGAAGACGACACCGAGTGCGACGGTGGTCAGAAGGAGCGCAGCGAATACCGCTCCCCGCAGTCGAGCTCCGACGAAGAAGTGACCGCCGCCCGGAACAACCCAAGCCAAGAAGCTGGCGAGCAGCCCCTTCTTGACCAGATCGAGTGAAAGGCTACTCGATGTTTGTTTCGCGGCAGCGGTCATCGGTGGGCGGTCACTCGCTGTCGCCCGGCTCCACTTCAACGATGATCTCGACCTGTACTTCCTTGTGAACGTGGACGTTGACGCGGTGCGTTCCAACCCGCTTGATCGGATCGGCCAAACGCACTTGGCGCTTATCGACGACCACCGATTGCTTGGCCAGCGCTGCCGCGATGTCCGCAGAAGTCACAGAGCCGAAGAGCGTCCCGCTATCACCGGCACGGCGGAACAAACGCACGACGGTAAGTGCGGTGAGTCGCTGGGCGAGGTCGTGTGCGGCGTGGGCCTCGCGCACATCGCGTGCCGCGCGGGCACGCAGCTCGGAGTCGACCTGGCGCTTGATCCCCGGTGTCACGAAATAAGCGAGTCCCTTCGGGACCAGGTAATTGCGGGCGTAACCGACCGCCACCTTGACAACATCGCCGCGGCGGCCGAGGTGCTGAACGTCGTCGCGAAGAATGACCTGCATGGGCGCCTCCGATCAGTCCGCGGTGTAAGGGAGTAGCGCCAGGTGACGAGCCCGCTTGATCGCGAGTCCGAGCTGGCGCTGATGGCGAGCGCACGTGCCGCTGACGCGGCGAGGCAGAATCTTGGCGCGTTCGGGGATGTAGTTCTGCAGCGTACGAATGTCCTTGTAGTCGATCGGGTCGACCTTGGTCTCGCAGAACTTGCAGTACTTACGACGCTTGAACAAGAAGCGTCGCGTGCGACGACGCGGAGCTTGCGCGCTCATTCCAGGTCCTCCGTGATTCGGGACCGGCGAATCGGCCCCTCGGCGTCATCGTCGTCGACCGCATCCCACGCATCGATCTCATCCTCGATGACCTCCTCGGCCGGAACGGGCAACCCTGCCGCTTCTGCCGCAGCACGCTCGGCGGCGCGCTTGAGGTGGTCACGACGCGCCTCTTCGAGCGCGACCTTCTCCTCGGCCGTGGGGACCTTCTCGTGATCGGCCCGAACCGAGAGAAACCGCAGAACGGTATCGGTCAGCTTGAGGCGACGCGTCAGCTCCTTCTCGACGTTCGCCTCGGCCTCGTACATCACGAGGCTGTAGTTCCCTTCCGGATGCTTGTTGATGGGAAAGGCAAGTTTTCGACGTCCCCAGCGGTCGACCTTGTGCACCGTGCCGCCCATGTCAGTGATGAGCGCTTCAAAACCGGTGACCTGACGGTCGGCCTCTTCCTCGGTAAGGACAGGGGACGCCACCATGACGAGCTCGTAGCGGCGCATTTTCCCTCCTGGTCTTCGGCCCCGGTCGGTACCGGGGCGAGGGTGGTTGTGTTCCGCCGGGCGATCTTGCCCGGGCGGTCTGATTTGAGCCGCGGGAGGCTAGCAGAGTCGTTGGAGAAGCGCCACAACCAAGACGCTCAGGCCGGACTGGTGCGATTGATCTCGTTCATCGCCATCGCCAAGCCGCGTCCCAGGATCGCCTCGACCGCGTCCGCCGCTCGCTGCTCGGCATCGCGAAACAGGTCCACCTCCTGAGCGCCGGGGCGAGCGAGCACGTGACGCGCCATCTCTTTGCCGCCTCCATCGGGCCGCCCGACGCCGATTCGAATCCGCGCGAACTCTCCGCTTTGTAGGTGCTCGATCAGCGAACTGATGCCGTTGTGTCCCCCGGCCCCGCCACCGTGCTTGACCCGGACGGTTCCCAGCGCGAAGTCCGCGTCGTCATGCAGCACGATTAGATGTTGCAAATCGATGCCGTGAAACGAGAGCAGCGGCCGGGCCGCTTCTCCCGATAGATTCATGTAGGTCTGCGGCTCGGCCAGCAGGACCTCGTCTCGGCCGATCTTGCCGCGACCGTAGAGGGCCAGGTGCCGGCGCTTGGACAACTCGATCGAGTGCCGAGCGGCGAGCTGCTCGACCACCGCAAAACCGACGTTATGACGAGTGCCGCGATACTCGGGCCCGGGGTTACCCAGGCCCAGCACCAACCACACGACCGTTCAGCCTCACCCTTTCGTTTCGGGTGCGGGAGCAGGGGCTGCTGCCGCGTCCGCAACCGGGGCTGCTGTTTCCTCGGCTTCGGCTGTCTTGCCGAGCACCGTGACGATCGTGTCGTGCGGCG
>CAZAHQ010000195.1:0-7345 GCA_964484415.1 uncultured Acidobacteriota bacterium
CACGGAAATGGTCAATATGGCTACATCGATTCGGCGCTCGAAGCACGGCGCGCGATGGTCGAGCAGGCCGGCGGCACGCTCATCACGTTGGCCAAGGACGTCAAGATTCAAGTCGAGTTCAACCCTATCGCCGTCGGCTCGTATCGGCTGATCGGATATGAGAACCGAATGCTGGCCGCCGAAGATTTCCGCGACGACACCAAGGACGCGGGCGAGATTGGTGCGGGGCATTCGGTCACGGCGCTGTATGAGATCGTCCCTCCTGGTGTGAGTGTCGACGATCGTCCCGTCGATCCGCTGAAGTACTCCACTCCGATCGCACCGGTGGCCGCTGATCCTTCCGAGCTCGCGACGGTGAAGCTGCGTTTCAAAGCGCCCGATTCGGAGACCAGCGTCGAGCGTAGCGTCGTGGTCGCCAACGGCGGTCGGCCGTGGTCGGCAGCCTCGACCGAATTGCGATTCTCCGCCGCGGTCGCCGCGTTCGGAATGACGTTGCGCGATTCGGCCGATCGCGGTAACTCGAGCTTCGCGCTGGCCGGTCAACTCGCGCACGGCGCGCTCGGTCGCGACCTGAACGGTTATCGAAGTGACTTTGTTGCGCTGATTCAGAAGGCGTCGCAGCTGAAACAGACACCGATTGCCAGCCGGTAGACTCGGGCCTGGGCAGTCGGAAAGGTGCAGGCCGGTGGGAGCGGCGCCGAAGCCGCTCCCCCGCCGCTGTTGGAGTGTGCGCTACTCTGCGAGCACGACGTGCAAAACGCGGGTCACCGATCTCACAGGGCGCCAATCAGCTCGGCTCGATGTCGGCCTCGGCGAGCACACGCTGCACGACTGGGGTCTTGGCCCCTGTGTAGGCCTCTCGATTCAATCGGAACTGCTCGTCCCAGCCAGCGACGCAGTATCACCTCCAACACGGCGCGCTCCTGCTCGAATCGCTCCGGCCCTGACGGATCGTAGGCTGCCAGTTCGATCGGCGCCTCGCCTCGCTTCTCTGGTGGGCGCGGATCGTGGGGCCTCATGGTGCCGGCACGCTGGTAGACCGTAGATGTGCGCGACGCGCGATTTGATCGATGAGTCCGCTAAAGATCAGTGCATGAAACGGGTAGAGCATGTACCAGTAGAGCAAGCCGAACAGGCCCTTGGGCGCGAAGAACGCTGTTTGCGAGAGCAACGCGTGGCCGTCGTCACGCGGCGTCACCTCGAACTGCAACCAGGCCTGCCCCGGAACCTTCATCTCCGCGTGCAAGCGCAACAGGCGCTCCGGCTCGACTGCCTCAACCCTCCAGAAATCGAGCGCATCGCCAACGCGCAGCTTGTCCGGATCGCGACGGCCACGGCGCAAGCCGACACCGCCCAGCATCCGATCGAGAAATCCGCGGATCTCCCAGGCCCAGTTCATGTAGAACCAGCCGCGCTTACCACCGATTCCCAGGAAGACCGCAGACAGATCGACCGGCGAGGCCGCAACGACGCGCTGGCGGTGTTCGACGATCATTCCTTGTTGGCTCGACAGCACAATCGGCGCCGTATCTCCCGGTGTGGTGCTCAACGCACCGCTCCAGGCGGTCTCGATGTTGCTCGCTTGTAGTGCTGCGAGCGCTCGTTCGACCGATGTCCGATAACTCACTGGCTGGATCTGCGGGAACAGCTTCAGAGCGCGAGGATCACGCACGACATTCTCGTTACGCAGGCCTTCGATCAACGGACGAGCAATCACGGCGGGGATCGGTGTGACCAGGTTGACCCAATACGACGACAATCGTGGCGTGAGGATCGGAACCGGCAACATCCAACGCTTCAATCCACGAACCTCTGCGTAAGTCGTCATCATCTCGCCATAGGTGACGACTTCCGATCCGCCGATCTCGACGATCTGGCCATCGCTTTGTGGAACTGCAATGGCGGCCGCCAGATACTCCAGCACCTCGCGAATCCCGATCGGTTGGGTCTTGGTGTAGACCCAGCGTGGGCAGATCATTACCGGAACGCGTTCGGTGAGATAACGAATCATCTCGAACGAGAGGCTTCCCGACCCGACGATCACGCCGGCTCGGAACTCGGTGACGGCAACCCCTGTACTGCGCAGCACATCGCCTGTTTGTTGCCGCGATCGCAGGTGCTCGGAGAGTTCCGTCGAGCCTTCGGCCAAACCGCCGAGATAGATGATGCGCTGCACACCTGCCCTGCACGCCGCCTCGCTGAAATGTCGAGCCGCTTCGAGGTCGCGCTGATGAAAGTCGGAACCGTCGCCTAAGCTATGCACCAAGTAGTACGCCGTACTCACGCCGTGCATCGCCGGCGCAAGTGTTTCCGGCCGGAGCAGATCGCCCCGCACGACCTCGACCGCACTCTTCCAGGAGTGTCCCTGTAACCGAGCCGGATCGCGCACCAAACAGCGCACCGGGTAACCCGCCTCCAACAACCGTGGAACGAGCCGCCCACCAATGTATCCGGTGGACCCGGTCACCAGTGTGAGTGGACCGCTAGTTTGCTGGCCAGACATCGTGCTCTCTTTCACGCGCTTGGTGAGTAGCCCAACAACTCAGGCAAGACAGTTCGTCTCGAATGCCCCGCCGCACGCCATGATGGCCTGACTCACAGCGCACCAGAAACAAGTCCGACCGCGACAACCACCAGCAAGACCGACACCGCGATCTGGATCGCTTTGATGGTGAGCTTCTGTAGCATCCTCGCACCGAAGTAAGCACCGGCGAAGGCAGAGAGTGATGCCGCGACGACCAGCGACCAGTCGATGCGTTGAGGGTGAGCAGACAACTCCCAACCGTAGATCACCGTGCGGGACAGATCGACCATAACGGCCAACACGACCCCCGTCCCCACGAACGCTTCTTTCCCAAGACCCGATCTGAGCAAGAACATGCTGCGGAAGGCGCCTTGGTGGCCGGACAGCCCACCGAAGAAGCCACTGATCACGCCGCCATAGGGCAGGTACTTCTTGTCGATGGCAAGCGCTGCAAAGCGTGGCGACAACTCGAGCACCACGAAGCACAGGATCAGTACTCCGACAATCAGCTTGATGGGCGACACCTCGAACTGCTTGCCAATCGCGATGTACTCGAGGATTGGTGGTAACTCTGAAAGCCATCCAAGCACCAACGCTCCGGCAAAGGCCGACACCACCGCCGGAATTCCAAAGCTGATCACGATTGGCCGGTTTGCGTGCCTGCCGAGCAGCAGCAGTTTGAAGAGATTGTTCGCTAAGTGGACGAGTGCCGTGACCGCAATCGCGACGTCGATCGGGACGAAAACAGCGACGATCGGCATGAGCAGCGTTCCGAGTCCGAAACCTGAGAATAGGGTGAGCGCCGAAGCCATCAGCGCTGCCAACGAGACGATCAGTGTCTGCACAGCGCAGCTCCCGAGTCCTTGATATAAGCAGCCTGACCTTGACGCTTACTTCGCACGCATCCGATTGTTCTTCGCGTTGTGCTCCAGCTCGCAGAGGCCGAGTGCCTCCATCAACGGCGGAATGTACACACCGAATCGACCGCGAAGCCCCTTCTTCAGGCCGTACCAGCCGCCCACAGGGTTGCCCGTCGAGCGCCCCCATCCCTCCACCGTCCCATCTTTTGCAGGCTTCTGCTCATCGGCGCCACCAAGCTCGACCCAGTCGCCTGCGGCTTTCAACATCGCGTGCAGATCCTCGATGCAGCGAGCGTCGTAGTGCAGAACGGTCTTGCCAACCGTACAGACCAAAATTTTCTTCCCATCTTTGTCTTCGACATGCATCGTGTATTCCGACGTGCCGGGAGGGGTCGTAAGCTTCCAAGGGTTCTCTTTGGTCCGATCCAGCTTTGCCATCTCAGTCCTCTGGGAGGCGATCATGCCTCGATTGCGGTGCCTCGGTGCTCGTGGCGATTGTGATCCTTTCGCCGCGCTACCAGGCCAAGGAATCAGTTTGTACGCCCAGCCTCGCGCCATCGTCGGCAAAGATCCTGAGCGGCTTCGGGCCAGTGTGGGAATTGAAACTTGAAACCTCGACTCGTGAGCAGGCCAGGTACGACGCGCCGGCTCTTCAAGATCAACTCCGTTTCGGTCTGCATCAACACCGCGCCAACCTCCAGCATCCAGCGTGTCGCCGGCAGGCCGATCGAGACACCCGCGGCTTCGCGCAGGATCCGCATGAATTCTTCATTCGGCAGTGGGTGTGGCGCTGCGATGTTGATCGCCCCATCCACGTCGTCATGCTCGATTAGCCAGTTGAGGGCTCGAATGAAGTCGAGTTCATGAACCCATGAGATGTACTGTCGTCCGTCGCCAGCCCGACCACCAAGCCTGCGGCGCACGATCGTGAGCAGCGTGTCGAAGATGCCATCTCGGTCTGGACTCATCGTCATCGCCGAGCGCAATTTCACCTTGCGCGTGTGAGGCGTGACTGCTTGATCGAGCGCGCGCTCCCACGAGCGCGCCACATCGATGCTGAATCGCCAGGTATCGGGCGCATCCGGTTCGTTGCCTCCAATGATTCCTGTCGCTTCATCGTTCGGCGCGTCGTAGCGGTGCGCGTAGATCGTGGCGGTGCTGGCCTGGAGCCACACCCGCGGTGGCCGACTCGCTGCAGCGATGGCGGCACCCACGACCTGAGTGCTGCGAACGCGTGATTGCATGATCGACTCGCGGTTCTTCGGCGTGTATCGGCAGTTGACATTGCGGCCTACCAAGTTGATCACAACATCAGCACCGTCGAGTTCACTGACCCAGGGCCCTATTGTCTCGGCATCCCACCCGACCACTCGCCATGGTGCGTCGCCGGCGTCGCGGCTGAGCACCACGACCTCGTGGCCATCGGCTTGATACGCTCGCGCCAAGACCGTTCCGACCTGACCACTTCCACCTGGAATGATCACTTTCATTGTTTCGCCCTTGAGGCCGCGCGGATCAACTCTCGGCGAGGCCCAGCATACTCGATGCGTGAGCCGCGGTGAGCGGTGACGAGGACCGCGGGCGTCATTCTGTCCGTTTCGCTCCTAGCGGAATGGCGGAACACGCTCGCGTTGGCATCATGGGCACGGCCACTGAAAGCAGACCGCGTAACCGTCGGGGTCGAACACCGACAACTGCTTCATGCCGTAGTCTCGAATTACCGGCTGGGTGACGTCGAGTCCCTGTGCTTGCAGGTAAGCATGAACAGCGTCCACGTCAGGCGCCCCAATGAACAGCGTCGTGTCGCCGTGTGCAGCGGAGCGTGCAGGATCGGGTGTCGCAGGCCGGTTCTCGGCCTCGTACATCGTGTTCAACATCAACTCGGCACTCCCCAGTTTGAGCCAGGCCCAATCGCAGTTGTCGCCAGACGGCGCCTGCGCCTGAACGTGAAAGCCGAGCAGATCGCGATAGAACGCCAGCGATCTTGGCATATCGAAGACTTGAATCAGTGGACACAGCCCTTCGAGCTTCGGTTGCATGCTAGCCCTCACCCCTGAGAAGACGTGACCATGAACGTCCTAACAGCAAGCTGCTCGCGCCGGTGGTTATCGACACGTCGCTTGGACTGCGCGATACGCCGATTGCAACGGCCGTCACCAACAGATGTGCGAGTACTCCGAGAATAACTGCAGCCCAGAACTGCTTGCGCGGAATTGATCGGTACGAAGCAACGATCGCCGACCCACCCAACGGAAGCCACAGCAGCATGCCCGACACGAGTCCCGGCGAGTAGGACCGCGTGAGTATGCTCGTAGCGAGGTGAAGCAGACCATTGACGACAACAGCGGTGCCTAGCGTTGCAAGCAACAATCGAAACGCCGGGATCAGAGACACCAGGCTCGCGCAAATCAACATCGCAATCAGCGCCACGGTGTTGATCGCAAGGAAACGCGGTTCCGAGAAGCTCAATCCTGTATGGCGCGAGGCCCACGCTGGAAACCCCTCGCCGCCGAAATACTCCTCGACGATGTGCACCGCGTAGGTTGCCGGGAAGAGCCAGACCCACGTCACCCACCGCGCCTGGGCGCTGAGTTTTGCGCGAGCTTCCAAGGACGTCCCTCCTAGCAAACGGAAACTCGAGTCAGTGTCGGCTGCCATCGTGGAAACCAATTCTGCAGCAGAAATCCGTCGAATTGAGACAGAGACGTTGCGCCCCGACCGATCACGCCATCAGCACGCCCCACTGGCGATTAACAGCGCTTTCACCTGTTTGTACTCCTCCAACCGCTCGAGATCTCGCTTCGTCGGGTTCGCGATGCGCCGAACCTCGACGTTGTCGTTGACATCGGCCAGCTTGACGTTGCGTGCGATCGGATTCGCGGCCGCTCGTACGGCGGCGTCTATCCGGGTCTCGTCCTTTGCTCGGGTCAATGCCAGAACCGCTTCGAGCACTTCGAGCGGAAATCCCTCGCGCTGAAGGTCGTCCAGAGTGACCCGCGTATCTTCGAGTACGTCGTGCAGGACCGCTGCCAGTTGCTCGTGCTCGCTCCTCACCGCCAGCATCACGCGCAGCGGGTGCAGGATGTAGGGGCGACCCGCCTTATCACGCTGGCCCGCATGCGCGCGGGCTGCGATTTCAATGGCACGCTCGAGCGTAGGCATGGGCTTCCTTGGAGCGGCTTTGCGGCGTTGCCTCCGCGATTCGCAGCGAAGCGTAGGCGAGCTGTCGTTTCCTTGCAATCGCAGACTCATCGGGCTCTGCAAATCGCGTGGGCGTGGCGATCACTTCACCGTGCAGCAGTTCCAGGTAGATCGTGAGCCAGGGCGACGACGATCTTCCAACCATCACCCGCGTTACGCATCGTGTACTGAAAGCCAAACCGTGCGATCTCTTGATCACCAGCGCCAAAGCGCACGAACACGCCGGCAACCAGTGCGAGCCTCTCCGAGAGCAGACGCATGTCGACATCGCGCAACTCGGTCCGCCGATACCCCTGCCCACGCGCCTGCTCGATGAGCTGAGACACCAGGGCGCGCGCCGCGGTGGCGTCCGAGACAACAACCGCACCCGGCGGCGCGACGAACATGCACGGCAGGTTGTAGAACGGTAGAACATTCTCCTGATCGAGTGTTTCGAACGCCCGAACGTAAGCCAGGAGCGTGCCGTGTGGACTGTGATTCATCACCTGCTCCATTCGTTCGCGCGGTCTTGGTCGCGGCGAATCGCGGTTGAAGCCGAGTAGTTTTGTCGCGTCGCTACACCATGCGCTTGAAGTAAACGGCTGTCGCAATCAGTTGCCCATCGGGTCGCCCAGCGTAGTCGGGGATCTCGCCAACCCTCTGCCAGCCCATGTGACGGTATACGCCTTCGGCGGTCGACCCGCTCTCTGTATCCAGCACGAGCAGCGTGCAGCCGATCGAGTGCGCAAACGACTCCAGCGCGGCCATCAGTCTCGTTGCG
>CAZAHQ010000196.1:0-7334 GCA_964484415.1 uncultured Acidobacteriota bacterium
GTTGGGATTGACGCGCGGATCGTCATCGGCAATTCCGAGCAAGCGCAAGTCGGCGAGCACCTGGGCCGCGAACGCCTCGTTGATCTCGATCAGATCGACTTGATCCAGCGTCATCTGCGCCTTGGCCAACACACGCTTGACGGCCGCGACCGGTCCCAACCCCATCACGCGCGGCGCCACGCCGGCCGCCGCCGCCGCCAGCACGCGCGCCTTGGGCGTCAATCCGAAACGCTTCACCATCGACTCGGAAGCCACGATCAAGGCCGCGGCACCGTCGTTGATACCGGAAGCGTTGCCGGCCGTGACCGTGCCGTCTTTGCGAAATGCCGCACGCAGTTTGCCCAACACGTCGACGGTGGTCTCAGGCTTGATGAACTCATCGTGCGAGAACACCAGCGGCTCACCCTTACGCTGCGGCACCGGCACCGGCGCGATCTCCAAACCAAACCGCCCTGCGGCGCGAGCCGCTGCCGCCTTGCGCTGCGAGGCTGCCGCGAACGCATCTTGGTGGTTGCGCCCCACCGCGATTTCTTGCGCCACGTTCTCAGCGGTCTCGCCCATCGAGTCGACGCCGAATCGCTCCTTCATCCGCGGGTTGACGAATCGCCAGCCGATCGAGGTGTCGAACACTTCCGCGGTGCGCGACCACGCGCTGTCGCTCTTGGCCATGACAAACGGCGCGCGCGTCATGCTCTCCACGCCGCCCGCCAAATACAGCTCGCCATCTCCACTCTTGATCGCTTGCGCCGCCGAAATCACTGCCGACAGCCCCGAGGCGCACAGCCGATTCAACGAAACGCCCGGCACACTCTCGGGCAATCCGGCCAGCAACGACGCCATGCGAGCGACGTTCCGATTCTCTTCCCCTGCGCCGTTGGCGTTGCCGAGTATCACGTCATCGATCAACGCCGCGTCCACCTGCGGATGCCGCGCCAACAGCGACTGCAACACGTGCGCCGCCAGATCGTCGGGCCGCACCGTAGCCAGCGCGCCGCCATGATTGCCGATCGGGGTGCGCACTCCATCGATGATGTAAGCCTCACTCATGGGGGAAGTGCTCCTCCCGCGTGGCATAAACGGTGGCGCGAAAGAGCGCCACGGTCTCTTGCTTCTGATTGGTGACCGTCACGTCGTAGAACGACAAGCGCGGGCCGCCGCTCAGTTCCTGACCAACGGCGGTCAAGCGGTCGCCCGCATGGGTCGGGGTGGGGTAGCTGATCGACAGATCGACCGCGACCGTGACGAATCCGCGGGTGTTGCACGCAAACGCCAAAGCACTGTCGGCGAACGCGAACGTCACGCCGCCGTGGCAGATGCCAAACCCATTAGTCATCTCGCGCCGCACGGTCATTTCCAGCACGCATCGTCCCGGTGCGATCTCGCGCAGCTCCGCGCCCAACCAGGCGGTGTAGGCATCGTCGGCCAACATCTTGGCGACGCACCGTTCGGCCAACTGCTGCGCCGCATCGCTTACGCACGGCTCCGCAGTTCCTTGAAGCGACCGCCACTACCGGAGAGCCGTCGCAAGACGGGGCTGACGCGATAACGATCCTCGTCGTAGTCGTTCATCAGGCCGTCGAGCACGGCGACGATTCTTTTGACCCCGAGATCATCCGCCCACGCGAGCGGTCCGCGCGGATAGTTGACCCCCAAGGTCATCGCCGCGTCGATCCCATCGACCGTCGACACGCCGTACAACACGGCATCGGCCGCCTCGTTCACGATCATTGCCAAGATCCGCTCGAAGATCCGCTCACCCTGCAAGCGATCTTCATGTGGGAGCGGGGCGACCGCACCCGGTCGATAGTCGTAGAAGCCCTGGCCCGTCTTGCGACCCAATCGGCCCGCTTCCAACAACCGCAGTTGCGTCAACGACGGTTTGAACCGCGGGTCGTAGTACATCGCTTCCCAAACCGTGCGCGTGACGACGTAGTTGACGTCGTGGCCGATGAAATCCATCAACTCGAACGGTCCCATCCGAAAACGGCCGATCTCCCGCATCGCCCAATCGATCGTCGCGATGTCGGCCGCCCCTTCGTCGTAGATGCGCAACGCTTCGCTGTAGTAAGGGCGCGCCACGCGATTGACGATGAACCCCGGTGTGTCCTTGGCGAGCACCGGCGATTTTCCCCACGTCTCCATCAAGGCACGGGCCGCCCCGACCGCGCGCCCTTCGGTCGCCACGCCCGGAATCACCTCGACCAGTTGCATTACCGGCGCCGGGTTGAAAAAGTGCAGCCCCAAGAACCGCTCTGGATGACTCAGCGTTGCGCCGAGCGCCGCGATCGACAGCGATGAGGTGTTGGTCGCGATCACCGCGCTCTCGTCGAGCGTGTCCTCCAGCGCATGAAGCACCACCGACTTGGAGTCGAGTCGCTCGACAATCGCTTCGATCGCAAGCCCCGCACCCTTCATCACGCCCATCGAATCGGCGAATTGGATGCGGGCCAAGATCGACTCGGCGCGAGCGTTGTCCATGCGCCCCTTCTCGACCAAGCGCTTGAAGGTTTCTTGCATCGAACTGCTGGCCCGATCCAAGGCCTCGCGCGAGAGGTCGACCAGTGCCACCGGATGCCCTGCGGTCGCTGCCAACTGAGCGATCCCTGCGCCCATCGTGCCGGCGCCAACCACTCCAATGCGTGTGCTGATGTCCATCGTCAGCGACCCGTGAAACGGGGCGAGCGCTTCTCCAAGAATGCAGCGACCCCTTCTCGGAAGTCCGCGGTGCTACCCGCCTCGCGCTGCAACCGCTCTTCCAACTCGAGCTGAGCGACGACATCGTTTGCCGCACTGGCGTTGAGTGCCTCTTTGGTGAGTGCCAAGCCGCGTGTCGGCATCGACGCGAGCCCCGCCGCCAACTGTTGTGCCGCCGGCAGCAACTCGTCAGGCGCGAACGTCTTGTAGATCATCCCCATGCTCAGCGCATCGGCCGCCGAAACCTTCTCGGCCAACATCATCAGGGCCGACGCTCGACCCCAGCCGACCAGGCGCGGCAACAAGAAGGTGCCGCCACTGTCGGGGATCAGCCCGATCTTGGAAAACGCTTGCAGGAACGACGCGGTGGTCGAGGCCAGCACCACGTCGCAAGCCAACGCGAGGTTCGCCCCGGCACCCGCCGCGACCCCGTTGACCGCCACCACGATCGGTTTGGGCAGCGTGCGCAAAGCGCGAATGATCGGGTTGTAGCAGTCGTGGACCACCGCGCCGAGATCGGTTTCGATGAACCCCTCCGGTCCGACCACGGCGCCGAGATCTTGGCCGGCGCAGAAGGCCCGGCCCGCACCGGTCAGCAAAAGAGCGCGCACCGCAGCGTCTGCGGCAGCAACCGACAGCGCGGCCTGCAGTTCGCTGGCCATCGGGCGATGGAAGCTGTTGAGAGTTTCGGGCCGGTTGAGGGTGATGGTCGTTACACCGCCCGCGGTCTCGACCTGAAGGAAGCGGTAGTCCATGCCGGTCGTGTCCTCGATATACGTCAGGTGTAGGGGTTGGAAACGGCCGCTATAGTACTCGGCCCCAGGTGACTGTCTAGCTCTGCTACCTCTTGGAGTCGCACCGATGCACAGCACAACGAAGACGAGTAAGTCGGGCCACGGGACGACCCTGATCGACGGGCGCCGGATCGCGTATCTCACGCTGGCGTCACGAGCCCTGGATCGGATCGAAGAGACCAAGCTCGTCCCCGAGCGAAAGGTGCTTTATCAGTTCACGGCGCGCGGCCACGACCTGGCGCAAATCCTGTTGGGCTCGTTGCTCAATCATCCGCACGACGGGATCGGCGCTTACTACCGCTCACGCCCGCTGCTGCTCTCGCTGGGCTTGTCGTTGGAGGACGCGTTCGCAGGCCCGATGGCGCGTAGCGGCGGCATCAACGACGGTCGTGACATCGGGGTGGTGTTCAATCGCAACAGTTTCGGCGGGCCCACGGTCTTGCCGATGTCGGGCGATGTCGGTTCGCAGTTCACCCCTGTGATCGGTTGGGCGCAGGCCTTGCTCTATTGGCGCAACGAACTCGGTGCAATCGATCGCGAAGGGGCGATCGGTGTTGCACTCGGCGGCGACGGTGCGGTGGCGACCAATGGATTTTGGTCGGCGCTCACGATCGCCACCACGCTGCAGTTGCCCGTCTTGTTCTATATCGAGGACAACGGTTACTCGCTGTCGGTTCCGTCGAAGTGGCAAACACCCGGCGCGAATATTGCGAAGAATCTCGGCTCGTTCACCGGCCTCACGATTTGGGATGGTGACGGCAGCGATGCACTCGCAGCGACGCCGTTGCTGGCGGCAGCCGTGAATCATGTGCGCGCAGGACGCGGGCCAGGCTTGATCCGACTGCGCGTGCCGCGTCTGTCGGGTCACTCGGGCCAAGACACGCAAGCCTACAAGCCGAAAGGTCTGATCGAGCAGGAGCGCGCCGACGATCCGCTCGAGAAATTTCGCGCGATGCTGGTGCCGTCGCAACTCACCGACGGTGAATGGACCACGCTGGAGCGGGAGGTCGAGGCCGATGTTCAGCGCGCGCTCGAGGCTGCACTAGCGCGCCCCGAACCGAGCACCGACACGGTGCGCCGGCATCTGTTCTTGGAGCAGAAAGCCGATGGCACTCCCGACTGGCAGAAGCAGGGTGGTTTGGCCCCGTCGGGTCATCTGTTCCCATCAACCACAACGAACTCCGAGCCGGAGCCGCAGCGCATCAACTTCGTTGCCGCCGTGCGACGAACTCTCGAGGTCGAGTTGGCGTCCAACCCCAAGCTTTTGGTATTCGGCGAGGATGTCGGGCCGAAAGGGGGAGTGCATTCTGCGACGCAAGGGCTTCAAGATGCCTTCGGCGAACGGCGCGTGTTCGACACCTCGCTCAACGAGGAGGGGATTATCGGCCGCGCCGTCGGCATGGCATTGAACGGCCTGATGCCGGTCGCTGAAATTCAGTTCCGCAAGTATGCCGATCCGGCCACCGAGCAACTCAACAACTGCGGCACGGTACGCTGGCGCACGGTCAATCACTTCGCGGCACCGATCGTGGTGCGGATGCCAGGCGGTTTCGCCAAGTGTGGAGACCCGTGGCACTCGGTCTGCGGTGAGGTGTTGTGGACTCATGTGCCGGGTTGGCAGGTCGTTGTTCCCGCGCACGCCGAGGACGCCGTAGGGTTGTTGCGCACCGCGCTGCGAAGTCCGAATCCGACGATCTTCTTCGAACATCGGCACCTGCTCGACGCAGCGTGGGCGCGCCGCCCCTATCCGGGCGACCACTACGCGCTTCCGTTCGGCCAGGCGGCGCGATTGAGCGAAGGGAGCGAACTCACGGTCGTGAGTTGGGGCGCGATGGTGGAGCGTTGCGAGTTGGCGGCGCAACAGAGCGGCTATTCCGTGGAATTGCTCGACCTGCGCACGCTCTCTCCGTGGGACAAAAGTGGTGTGCTGAACTCGGTGCGGAAGACGCGCCGCCTGCTGATCGTGCACGAGGACGGTCTCACCGCCGGCTTTGGCGCCGAGATCGCAGCGACGGTGGCGAGCGAGGGCTTCTATACGCTCGATGCGCCGATCGAGCGTGTCGCCGTTCCTGATCTGCCGATTCCATACAACGTCGGCCTGATGGACGCGGTCGTCCCCAGCGTCGAGCGCATCGCCCAGGCAATCGACGCGCTCATCAACGCATAGCTCAGGAACTCCCACTCTGTGCGCGAGGCTCGGCATGACCCAGATGATCGATGTATCGGTACCGACGGAAGACAACGAAGGCACGACGTCGACCGTATTCCGTTGGCTCAAACCGGTCGGTAGTGTCGTCAAGCGGCACGAACCCCTGGTCGAGTTGTCGACCGACAAAGCGACGGTCGAGATTGCGGCTCCTGGTGACGGCGTGCTGCGCGAGGTGTTGGTCGCGGAAGGCACTCAGGTCGAGCCCGGCCAACTGCTCGCTCGGGTCGAGCCGGGCGCTTTCGCCGCGAGCTCCGATATCGGCAACGCCACCGCCGCGGCGCAGGCGCGCTCGGCGAGTACAGCGTCCGCCGCGACCGATCGCAGCGGCGAGGAACTGCTCAGTCCGGCCGTTCGGAAACTGCTCAAAGAACACAACCTCAGTCCGTCCCAGGTTTCGGGGAGTGGTCGTGGTGGGCGAATCACTCACCAGGATGTGTTGGACCATCTTGCCTCGCGCGGCGCGCCCGCCGCTGCCGCCACAACGCCGGGCGACGGCGTTTCATCGCGACGCGTCCCGCACACGCCGATGCGCACGATCATCGCGAGTCACATGGTCGAGTCGATGCTACGCACCGCACCACATGTCACGGCCGTTCACGAGTGCGACCTGAGCGCGGTGATCGCGCACCGCGAAGCAAACCAAAAGCGACTCGCCGCTGAAGGTGTACGCCTGACGCTCACCGCCTACTTCGTGCGTGCTGCGTCGCTTGCATTGTCCGAGGTGCCGCAGGTGAACTCTCGCTGGCACGACGATGCGACCGAGATCTTCGACGACCACAATCTCGGCCTCGCAACCGCGCTCGGCGATGAAGGCTTGATCGTGCCTGTGATCCAGAAGGCCCAGTCGCTCGACCTGCTCGCGACGGCGCGCGCCGTCGAAGACTTCGCGGTGCGCGCTCGCGACGGCGCGCTCAAACCGAAGGAAACGCGCGGCGGCACGTTCACGATTACCAATCACGGTATGGGTGGAAGCCTGATCGCCACGCCGATCATCAATCAGCCGCAGTCGGCGATCTTGGGGCTGGGCAAGCTGCAGAAGCGCGCGGTCGTCATCAGTCACGGCGATCGCGACGAGATCGTCGTCCGCCCGATGCTGTACGTCACACTTACCGTCGATCACCGGGTGCTCGACGGGTTCGTGGCCAACCGCTTCCTGAGCAGCTTCGTGCGAGCGCTGGAGAATTGGAGCTAGCGCGGCGCGCCGGCGCGTTCACACCCCTGGACTCCGGCGTCGAATCCCGGCGATCGCTCCTGAGATCACGAGCAGCGCGCCGAACGTGCAGACGATCGTCGGTCCGGTCGGTAGGTCCATCGAGGTCCACTCGGTCGAGAGCAACAGACCCGAGATGCCGGCCACGAACGCAATCGTCCAGCCGATTGCCAGGCGCGTGCCGACCCGTTCGGCCAGCAACGCGCCGCACACCGCCGGCACGATCAAGTAGGAAAATACCAAGTAGACCCCGGCAATCTGCACAAAGCTGGTGACGGCAAACCCGAACGTGACATAGAAAACGAAGTCCCAGAGCCGCGGGTTGATCCGTCGCGACACCGCTTTTTCCAACTCGAACGAAACGGTCATGAACTTCCGCCGGAAGACGACGTGAACGAGTGCGAGGACGACGAACAACGCGAAAGTC
>CAZAHQ010000197.1:0-7332 GCA_964484415.1 uncultured Acidobacteriota bacterium
GCCCTTACAGAGGTCGACAACCCGCGTAACAAACTTCGCAATCGCGACATGGAGCGGACAAAACTCGAGGAGGAGATTCGCAAACTCGGTCTCATTCGACTCCCCTCGCCCGGGGAGGGAGTGGAACCGCCCGGTGAGATCTTTTTCTACATCGGCAACGCGCAGTTCCACCTCGGCAGGCTCGAAGAAGCCGTTCGATCTTGGGAAGTCTGCGCCGCCAGAGCGCCCGACTTCCCGCTGGTCCACAACAACCTCGCGATCGGTTACCTGAAACTCGGGCGTGCCGGTGATGCGTCCGAGAGTGTTCAACGAGCCGAGAAACTCGGGGTGGCGGTGCATCCCGAACTCAAGCGCGATATCGCTCGGGCCAACCTTGGATCGGCGTTGCAAACAACTCGTTAAACTTTCCCGGAAAGCGCCGATAGCGGGATGTTTCGCGGCCGCCGAACGCTCCTGGGTGTATGTTCCATGGCGAGGAGGTCCTATGCGGCGGCGCACCGTTCTGGTCCTCGGTCTGGTGGCATCGGCACTCGCCTCACCTCAGGTAGCAGTGGCGGGAAGTACGTATCGCGGACTGCGTGAAGCGGTTGGGTTCTATCGCAAAGGGGTGGTGTTGCAGCGGCGCGGCGATATCGCGCGTGCCGAGACCAACCTCATCAAAGCAACCAACGCACTGCCTGGTTTCCCGGAGGCACACGTCAGCCTCGGTAACATTGCGTTTCGAGCACAACGTTACGAAGAGGCACTCACCCACTATCAGGATGCCTGGGCAGGATACGAGCGACTCGGAGACGTGCTTTTCGACGTTCAAGCCGATCGATACAACGATGCACGCGAGATGATCTCGGATCTGCGTGATGCGATCCAAGCGATCGAAAGCGGGAAGGTCAAATGGCCCGTACCTGACCTGAAGGTTTTCGAGCTTCAGCAGACGATCCAGCACTTGGAGTTGATCAGACTTCCCGATCGCAGCGAACTGAGTCACCCGCCCGGGGAACTTTCGTTCTTGATCGGTAACGTGCAGTTCCATCTCGGTCATATCGAGGAAGCTGTTGCGGCCTGGGAAGTTTGCGCGCAGCGCGCACCCGATTTCCCGCTGGTGTACAACAACCTTGCGGTGGGCTACCTGAAGCTTGGTAAGGGTCAGCGCGCTATCGAATGCGTTCAGCGCGCAGAATCGCTCGGCGTGACCATACATCCTGGACTCAAACGGGACATCGAGACATCGCTGAAGGCGGGGATCTAGCTCACTTCTGCTCGACGAGCAGCCTCATCTTCGGCTGCAACACCTTGAACAGGCGGCGTGCCTCTTGTGGTGACATGAACAGCACCACGCGGTTGGCGATTCGCTCGTTCTTCATCCACAAGCGAAACCCCTCCCAACCCTCCTGCAAGGTGTACCACCAGCGACGGCGGCGGCTTGCAAAGTCCATCGCTAGCGGCTCCCCTCGAACGACGACCATCAGGTCGGGAGAAAACTGCATGCGGAACGTTGTGGGGATCGACGCCTCCAGTCGTTCCTGCTCTTTGATGATGTAGTCGCCGGGCGTGGTGGTGTCGTCATCGGGGATGATCTTGACCTCGGGCCGATCGCGTTCATCCAACTGCGTCACCAGTTCAAAGGCGACGCCGGCCCACTGCGCCTGGGGTGAACTCTCCAAGCGCGGGCGACCGTAACGCGCCTCGGTCACCTCGAATCGATTCAGCACGATCCCATCGATACGAAGCTGCAACGATCCGGTGCTTGGATCGACCACCAGATACAACGCGTCCTTCTTGGCCAGCTCGAGCTCTTCAGCAAGAAATGCCTTGCGCTGCGCCTCGCTGGCTCCCCACGACATCGCCGCGCTGACGGCGATCGACGCCGCGGCCAGCGTTCTGCCGAGGCCGCCGGGTTGCATCAGAACAGGTACACCGGTGTGCCGACCTGGACCGCGTTGAAGACCGTTTCCAGGTCTTTGTCCCCGAGCCTGATACAGCCGTGAGTCACGCTCTTCCCCAACATGCGGGTGTAGAGCGTGCCGTGAATCATGTAGCCATTGCCGATGTCCATCTTGTAGTCGCCCAAGGCTGCCGTGTCGTATCGCTCACTTGCAGGGGCGTCTTTCATCTTCTTGCCTTCCTCTACGAAGGCCCACTCGGGTTTGACCCAAACCGGGTTCTTGACCTTGGTCTGGATTTTTCGCAGCCCTAGCGGTGTCTCGAACACCCATTGACGTCCGCTGCCAGGATCTGTGAGTACTCCGCCGGTCCCGGTCGAGCATGTGGCTTGCAACAGCGTTTGGTCCCCATTGCGCAGCCATAGGTGATTGTCGGCGGTATCGACCACGACATAGACACCCTTGGGCGCGGCTGTCGCCAACTTCTTCTCCAACTGCGCAACCGTTTGTTTGGGATTCAGTCGAAGGTCCGAGGGAGGAAGAATGGTGGAAAGCGATTGGTACTTGTAGCCACCCATGAACGCAGCGAGCCAAGCCAAGAACAACGGAATGGCGGCGCCTACGGCCAGGCCGCCGACGATCGCTACCCAGCGCGGCCGCTTGCGTGTGATCGCGTTAGAAACTCCGGCCGGGAGCCCCGACACGGCTGACGATGCAATCGCGGGGGCGTTGGGAACATCGCTCATCGTGTTCCTCCGATGCGCATGCTGCGCTCGGCCAAATCGCCAGGCAACCGGGCCGAGCCGACGATCGTCACCGGTGTTCCGACCGGAACTTGGGTGTACAGCCGGTCGACGTCTTGGTTGCGCAAGGCCACACAACCATCGGTCCAGTTCTTCTGTTTGCCACCGTTGCCATGGATTTCGATCAGACTGCCAATGCTGTATCGACCGGGGATGCGACCGGCCCGTCGCGCTTGCTGATACTTCTGCCAGTCCTCCGCATTGGGATAGTTGATCACCAGCGCGCGATACCATCGCGTGTTGCCGTGGTCACGCTTTTCCTTGACGAAGTAGCGTCCCTCGGGCGTGGCGCCATCGCCGGCGTGCAGTTTGTCGGCCAGACCGTTGCGTCCGAACTCTGCATCGAATTCGCCGACGACCTTTCCGTTTCGCACCAACACCAATCGTCGACCCAATTTCTCGACGACGATCGCGGCGCCGCCACCGCGGGTCGAGGCGATCGTGTCTTCCACCCAGCGCTGCCACTGACGTCTCAGGGCTGGGTCGGACAAACGCTTGTAACGATTGCCCAGCATCTGCTCGGTGAAGCCAAGTTCGCTTTCTGCGCGATCGAGCGCGGCACTCAGTTGTTTGACGTCCGACTTCGATTGCGCGCGACGCGCGTCGATCATCGCCAGCTCGGCCTTGCTGTACGATCGGCGCAAGCGCACATCGCGTGAAAAGAACTGCACTTCGGTACCCAATTGCTTCAGCAACTTCTCCAAGTCGGCGCGACGTTCTTGAGCGGTCGTCAATGCCGCGGCGCGTTTTTCCCGCCAGACTTGTAACGCCGTGCGAGCGGCAGCGTCGGTCTCTTGGATCGTGCCCGTGAGCAGCTTCGACTCTGTGAACCTCAGCAGCTTGGACTGTTCGATTGCATAGAACCGCTCCATTTGATACCCGAGTGATTCGGCCTTGGTGAGTTCGTCCAGACCGAAGTCTTTGACGCTGCGCCGAGCCTCGGCCAATGAAGCCCGAGCCTTCAGAACATCCGACGTTGGCAGCGGTGGATATGGATAGAGCGCAAAGAAACCGCCCACAATCAAGGCGGGAACAAGCCCGAACATCACCAGGCGGCGCAGGAGCGATCGTCGAGTCCGCTTGGAACTTCCCGAGCGTTTGCCGAATACCATCAGGCCCGTTTCCTGCCGGAACCCCTGTCCCGGGTCGTCGATGTGGGAGGCCCCGGCGGCCTCGCCCCAAGGCATCAACTTGTCATCACAAAAACGCGGCCGCAACAGGTCGTTGCGGCCGCGTCAGTGGAGACTCCCGAAAAGTTCTTACTTCTTGCCCTTGACCTTGTCGATCGCAGCCTGAACCTGTGCAGCGATCTCGGCGGCCTTCTGATTGACGCTGTCGGCCTTGTTGATGGTTCCGAGGTAGTCCTCGGAGGCCAGTCCGGCCTGCGCATCGGCCAAGGTCTGACGGTAGGTCGCGATGTCATTCGCAAACGCTTCGAGATCGGCCTTGGTGTCCTTGCTCTTCGGCGCCATCTTCAGGGCTGCCTCGGCTGCATCGAGTGCCGCGGTCGCTTCCTGAACCTTGGTCTCGGCTTCGGCCTTCTTCTGGGCCTTGCCCTCGACCGCAGCGGTTTGCGCCGCAGCGAACGCCGCCTTGGCCTCGTTGAACTTGGCCTCGACATCCTTGTAGGAACGGAACAGGGCGAACTTATCGTCCTGCACCTTCTTCAGAGCATCGGCCTGGTTCATGAGGTCCTGTGCCCTGGCGAGGGCATCCCCGGCATACAGATCGGCCTGCGCGCTCTTGGCGGCGCTCATGGCGTCACCTGTCGCCTTGATCAGTTCCTCGGGCGGCTTGGAGCAGGCGGTCATTGCCAGGATGGCGACTGATACAACACCGACGTACAGAAGGTTCTTCATACGCATCTCTAATTTCCTCCGGGAAATCTCCACTCGATTCCCTGGTGGGCTGTGGGTGGCATAGCGCGGAACCAATCCGCTCCGGGAACTATTCCTCGGCGGGCGGACATTCTCGTCACTGGCCCGGCCTGCCTGCAAGCCCCTCGGATGTCCCCGACCGGCGGGTTCCGTTTGGCGGTAAGCGGTTGGGATTCTAACCACAAGTTTGTCGGCCGCAACCGGCATCGGATAGGCGAATTTCAAGCCGCCCCTCGGCCAACCATTTGAGAACAGGGGGGTTTTTGGATTCTGGGCGGCCCTGCCGGCCCTTGTTCAAATTGATTCGCGCATTCAAGAAACGCTGAGAAAGGGCGATGGGAGCGGGATTCAGCGGGTCCAGCCTGAAAACGCTCGGGCTGGATGAGCCCCCCAATAGACATCACCGGATGTGACCCCTGGCTCGGCTTGGATTGGCCGCGCTCGCGCGCTGTATCGCCGAGATTCTGGGTGGCACCGGCCGCCGCAGGTTCGCCCCTCTCGAAATCGAGCGTGCTCGAGTCGACGTCGAAGCTCGGTGGTGACGAGAAAAGCATTTGGAAAGTTTCTGAAGAAACTCCTGCCGGTCTTCGAGAATCGTACCGCTCGCCGCTCGAAACCGTTTGGCAGCTTGCCTCCCATGGCCACTCGATCAAGAGCAATCGCCGGTATCGTGACAACGACGCGTTCGTGAGAACCGATTGATGAGGGGCTTCGGGAACCAGGCTATGGAGCATCAGACAAGCGCTGCGTCACCTCACCGCGGGCGGTCACGATCGATTGCCACGCTTGCAGCATTGCTCGCGGCCCTGCTCGCACTCTCGGTGAACTCACAGGCGGCGGATCGAGTCGGCAGCACCGATCGAGCGCTGTCTTTTGCTTTGCAAGACACAGCAACCACGCCGATCGGCCAGGCGATGGGAGCGTTGATCGACGAACATCCAGGCGAAGCGGGAGTGGTCGCGCTTGCCGATGGTCGTGAAGCATTCGCCGCCCGAATGTTGCTGACCGAAGCGGCCACGCGCTCGCTCGATATCCAGACGTACATCTGGCGCGCCGATTCCACCGGAACGTTGATGTTCGAGCAGGTTCGTCGCGCCGCCGAGCGAGGCGTCCGGGTGCGCTTGTTGATCGACGATAACGGCACCTCCGGTCTGGACCCGCTACTCGCGATGCTCGATACGCATCCGAACATCGAGGTTCGACTTTTCAATCCATTCAAGCATCGGAAGTCGCGTTGGCTCGGCTACCTCTTCGCATTCAATCGACTCAATCGCCGGATGCACAACAAGTCGTTCACGGTCGATGGCCAATCGACGATCGTCGGTGGGCGCAATATTGGCGACGAGTATTTTTCCGCAGGCCAGGACACCAGTTTTGCCGATCTCGATGTGCTCGTGGTGGGGAGTGTCGTGCACGAAGTGTCGGCGTCGTTCGACCGCTTCTGGAATTCAGAGTCGGCTGTGGGTGTTTCGACCGTGCTCGCCAAGACCAAACCGATCACGCTGCGCGCCTTCACCGAAAACGCGCAGGCAATCGCTAACAGCGCTGCATCGGCCAAGTACATCTCGGCGCTCGCGCGCTTGCCGCTGATTCAGGACCTACTCGCGGGTCGTGTCGCGTTCGAATGGACCGGCGTACAACTGATCGCCGATGGGCCGGAGAAGATCCTCCAGCGCCATGATCGGCCCGACCCGAGCTGGGTTCCCGATCTGGTCGCGATGCTCGGGAGACCGGCCCAGCAAATCGATATCGTTTCCCCCTACTTCGTTCCGGGTCGCCGCGGCACCGAGGAGTTCGCGGCACTCGCCAAACGCGGTGTGCGTGTGCGTGTACTCACCAATTCATTGGCTGCAACCGATGTAGTTGCCGTGCATGCAGGCTACGCCAAGCGGCGAAAGCCGCTGCTTCGCGCCGGCGTTCACATCTACGAACTCAAACCGACGGGCGAGATAACGTTCTTTCGACGAGCCCGGGTGACCGGGAGTTCGCGCGCCAGCCTGCACGCCAAGACGGTTGCAGTCGATCGACAGCGGATAGTCGTTGGATCGTTCAACATCGACCCGCGCTCGATCGTACTCAACACCGAGATGGGGTTGGTGATCGACAGTCCCACCATGGCCGAACAACTCTCGGTGGCACTCGATCAAATCGCGCCGACGTTCGCCTATGAAGTAACGCTCTCCGAGCGCGGGCGGCTTCAATGGATCGATTCCACACAGCGCACTTTCCACCATGAGCCGGAGGCCAGCGTCGCGCTTCGCTCGCTGGTCCTCCTGCTCAGGTGTCTTCCGATCGATCAGTTGCTCTGACGTCGCGTCTCGATGAGTCGGTGAGCGATCAGTGCGCGGCGTTACTGCTTGAGCGCCGCCTCGATCGCGGACTTCAACTCCGCACTCTCCGGAACCACGGAACTTGGGAAGGCCGCAACGACCTGGCCATCTTTCCCCACGACGTACTTGTGGAAGTTCCACTTCGGCCCGGCGTGCTTGGCGGTGAGGAACTTGTAGACCGGCGACTGTCCTTCGCCGCTGGTCTCCACCTTCTCGAACATCGGGAACTTGACGTTGAACTTGGTCTCGCAGAACGTCTTGATCTGTGCAGCGGTGCCCGGCTCTTGTCCGCCAAAGTCGTTCGACGGGAAACCAAGCACGACGACTCCCTTGTCCTTGTAGCTCTCGTAGAGCTTCTCGAGTCCAGCGTATTGCGGCGTGTATCCGCACTCGGATGCGGTGTTCACGACGACGAGCACCTTTCCCTTGTACTCGCTGAGCT
>CAZAHQ010000198.1:0-7293 GCA_964484415.1 uncultured Acidobacteriota bacterium
GCGGCGATCACTTCGAGTATCGAGTCTATAGCGCTTGGATCCCTGGCCTGTGGTTGACGTTCGCGTGGGCGCTCGAGCGCCTGCAGTGGCCAGTGCGCCGGACATGGGGCGTGGCCCTGATCGGCCTCGCCCTGTCCTGGCCGATCCCATGGACCCATTGGTACCTGAGTCAGCCGTTGGTCTCGCGCAAAGAGACGTTCCGCATGAAGGTGGCTGTCGCTCCCGCGTTCCCGCCGCCGTTTCGTAGCTACGTCGAATGGTTCGACCAAGCGCAGCGCTGGTTGATCGATCGCGGTGATTGCCGGCGACATCAAGAGCACAAGCAGTTCAGCCAGTTCTTCGCCAAACGCTTTCCCGCTCGTGAGGAGGGGATCTTGATCGACGGAACCGACTACCCCGTGATTGCACTGTCGGCGGTTGGCATTCCGGCGTGGACGCTCCCACACGTGGTGATCATGGATCGCAACGGCCTCAACGACCGCGTCATCGCCAACAACCCGCCGCCCGCCTCGATCACGCGAGCGATGGCGCACGACCGCATACCGCCCGCCGGATACATCGACTGTTTCAAGCCGAATGTTCAGGTTCAAGCGGGACGCGTGATGATTTCTCCCCGCCAAAGCCCGCTGACCGAAGCCGCGATTCGCGACTGCGAGTCGCGCGTGTGGTCGGCTTCGGCGCAGGTCGATCCCGCCGACCTTCCGACCCGTCCGGAGGACGGACCTTAGTTACTGGCGATGGAGGGTGCCATCGACAGTCGGGTCGACGGGGAACGGTGTGCGCACGATAAGCGACTCGACAGCGAGCACACGCCCACCTTCCCCGATGGCGATGCGGCCCAATCGCAACCCGGTCACTCCAAGCCACAGCGATGGGGTCCCATTCATATCGCGAGGTGTTTCGAAGGCGACTGATCCATCTGTGGCGACGATGAGATCCACTCCGGTTACACGTCGGGTGACGCGGTCGACATCGCCCTGCGGGAGATTGGAGAGGAGCAGCACGTGTTCGCCCGCCGATTTTGCGGCACCGACGCGCGCGGCAATGGCATCGACCGAGTCGACGGTCACGATCGTTCCGTGCCCTTGGACCGGCTGCTGCCAATCGCGCCGGTCGGGGCCGAGTGCCAGGACCACCCATTTCCCGCCAGCCAGGTTCAAGGTGAGTTCGGATGGAAACAACGGTTCCATGGCATCGCGATCGAACAGATGACTCGACAACAGCGGCACCCGCTCGTCGCGCTGGAGCGCGAGCAGCCGTTCCAACGGCAGGTGTGCAAGCTCCGCGCTCCCGACTGCGATCGCGCGATACGGCACATCGCGCAGACGTCGAAGCATCGACTCGGGTGTTTCAACCGATTCCTCGCCGACATCGACCGTATTCCCGGTGGAGAGCCAGACGCGCTCGATCTCGGGATGCTGCTGCGCCAGCCAGCGATCCAACGCTGGACGGTACTGAGCACCACCCGCCCCCTGGTTGCACCCCTGCGGTTTCCAGAAGCCGGCATCGCCACCTGTCACCAAGAGCACCGCTTTCGTGCCGGCCGGCAACTCGGGCCAATTCTCGGTGATCGGTGCAATCGCCTGCCGACCGGTGCATGACACCGACATGAGAAGGCAGGCCGTGACGAACGATCGACGCATCGATCGAGAAGCTACTGCACCGCACCTGACCTGGCAAAAAAAACGTGCGTGCTAAACTCAGTCAACCTACAGGCCCGAAACAAGGTTGGCTTGGGGCCCGACGCGAGAGGAGGGGGCGCGTGCGGCGTCGCGAAAACTTCGAGAAGTGTCTCGATCGAGTGGAAGAAGCACTGCTGTACTCGTTCACCGACCGCGAGCTGTTGCGCCAAGCGCTGACGCACACGTCGTTCGCTCACGAGAACGGGTCTCCCAAGAACAATGAACCGCTCGAATTCCTGGGCGATGCGGTGCTCGGCATGCTGGTTGCCGAGCGGATCGTACGTCTGCGAGGGGAACTGAGCGAAGGGAGCATGACCCGGCTGCGCGCCTTGTTGGTGAACACGCGAAGCCTGGCCCGTGAAGCCGAACAGATGTCGTTGGGCAGTTGTTTGCTACTGGGCAAGGGTGAAGAGCGAAGCGGCGGACGCCACAAGATCACACTCTTGGCCGACGCCTTCGAGGCGGTTCTGGGCGCCGTGTTTCTGGATGGCGGTGTCCGCGCAGCGCGAACCATGGTCAATCGGTTGTTCACGGCGCGCATCAAGTCCTCAGGAACGCGGAGCAATACCAACACCGATCCCAAGACGGAACTTCAGGAGTGTGTCCAGGCTCGCGGCTGGCCGTTGCCGGAGTATCGCGTGGTGGAATCACACGGGCCCGATCATGCGCGCGAGTTCGTGGTGGAAGTGTGGATCCGCTCGGAACTGTACGGCGTCGGACACGGTAGTTCCAAAAAGCGCGCTGAGCAGGCTGCGGCGGCGATCGCGCTGGCCAAACTTCACGAATCTCCGAGCGACTAGTCCAAACCTTCTTCGCGGTCTGGACTGCTGTCGGGTCCCATCGCTTCCGGGTCGGGCGCTCGCTGATAGCCAACCGCGATCTCGCGCCGACAGAGCGCCTCGATCTGTTCTGGGTCGCGACCCAAGGCTGCCACCAGTTTCTGATGCAGTTGCTCGACCTTCTGCGACGTCTCGGGTTGGTGCGCGAGGTTGGTGAGTTCGCTCGGATCTTCGTCGAGTCGATACAGCTCTCGCTCCGGTTCGGTCTGCGAATCACGTCGTGCGTGGTACACGTACTTCCACGCGCCGTCGCGCAGCATCGTAAATCCCGACGCGACGTAGTGTCCGTAGTACTCGGAAACCGCGCTGTCCTTCCAGGCGTGTGTCGAGTCGTCGAGCCAGGGAACGAGCGAACTGCCCTGCGCCGCAAACCCGCCTTCAGTGACGCCCCCCAACTCGGCTACGGTCGCGGCGACGTCGATCAGGCTCGTGGTGCCAACCCTGCGTTGATCGCCCTTCCACCGCTGTGGCCAGCGAACGATGAGCGGGACACGGGTTGCGCTGTCGAACATCGCGCCCTTCCACCACATGCCGTGATCGCCCTTGTTTTCGCCGTGATCCGCGGTGTAGATCACGGCTGTCTGATGGCTGACGGGCGAGCGATCACAGGCCGCGAGCAAGCGACCAACTTGCTCGTCCATCCAACCGACCAGGCCCCAATAGCATTCGCGTCCCAACGTCGTGTCCGTCTGATCGTCGTCGGTAGGGCCGAGAGCGGCGCGATACAACCGATAGTTGAGCGGCAGCATCTGGACGTAGCCGGGCGGTACGTTCGGAGCTGGGACTCGCCCGCGGAATCGTGTCAGCCATCGTTCAGGAACAACCAGCGGGAAATGGGGAGCGATCAAGCCGACGATCAAACAAAACGGCGGATCGGCACCGCGGCGCGAGGCGAGAAAATCGGCGGCGGCGTCGACCGCCGTTCGATCGTGTCGCAACACGACCGAGCCTTCGCCGCTTCGAAAGTTGGCGGCACGCTTCTGCCACAGCGTCGATGGCACCGACAGCGCGTCAGGACCCAGCCGCACCCCCTTGCCGCTCTTGAAAAACCGGTTGGCATGCGACGGCCAGAGCTCACGCATCCCATAGCGGCGAGTGCGATCCAAGTGCATCTTTCCCGACAACACAACGTCGTAGCCGGCAGCCGCGAGTGCCGACGTGAACGTTGGGGTGTCGGGGGAGGGGAGCCAACAACTGTTGCCCCACACCCCCGTCTGGCTGATCCAACGGCCCGACAAAAACGACTCGCGTGAAGGGCCGCACACGGGGCTGTTGGTGTAGCAGGTCTCGAACCTGATCCCTTCATGCGCCAGTTGGTCCAGGTGCGGTGTCACGGCGATCGGGTCGCCGTAGCAACCAGCCACCGCGGCAGCATGTTCATCGACCATCACGATCAGGAGATTCGGGCGCTCTGAATCGGATCGGTCACCGCATCGTGTCAGCGCCGCAGCAGCAGCGGCGCCCGCCGCACTACGAATGAATGATCGCCGGGAGGGAGCCGCCGAATCCGATCGGTTCACGCGCTCGAACCATCCTCGTCTTGTTGATCCATTCGCTCGAGAAACTCTGGACCGACCATCAACTGGCGCGGCTTGGCACCATCGGCCGGCCCGACGATCCCTTCTTCTTCCATCTGGTCGACGATTCGCGCAGCCCGCGAATATCCGAGGCGCATCTTGCGCTGCAAGAATGAGGTCGACGCCTGGCCGGTCGCCACGACGAGTCGCACCGCTTGACGATAGACCGGATCGTTGAATCCGCCGCCAGCATCGCCCGACTCCCCGCCCTCGTTGGTTTCTTGCGGATCCTCCAGCACCGACTTGTCGTACTCGCATCGCGCCTGGGACTTGAGCCAGGTGACGATGTTCAGTCCTTCTTCCTCGGAGATGTAAGCACCGTGGACGCGAATCAAGCGAGCACTGCCCGGCGGGCGATACAACATATCTCCGGCACCCAACAACCGCTCGGAGCCGGAAGCATCGAGAATCGTGCGTGAATCGATCTTCGAAGCACAACGAAATGCGATGCGTGCCGGGAAGTTGGCCTTGATCGCGCCGGTGAGGATGTCGACCGACGGGCGCTGCGTGGCCAGCACCAAATGGATTCCAACCGCTCGCGCCTTCTGCGCCAGGCGTGCAATGCACTCCTCGGTCTCGTTGCCGGTGGTCATCAAGAGGTCCGCTAGTTCGTCGACCACGATCACGATGTACGGCAGTCGCTTGGCTTCGAACTTGTCGCGCTGAGCGCGATGCGGGATGGTCAGGATCGCGCGTTCAACGACATCGATCTTGTCGTGCACCAGTTGGTTGAAGCCGTCGAGATGGCGCACATTGCAACTGGCCAGCAATCGATAGCGCCGCTCCATCTCACGAACGGCCCACTTCAACGCGTTGGCCGCCAGTTTCATGTCGGTGACGACCGGCACCAGTTGATGAGGGATACCGTCGTACAGCCCCAACTCCAGCATCTTCGGATCGATCATCACGAACTTCACTTCGTCGGGTCGCGCTCGATACAGAATCGAGGTGATGATCGTATTCAGTCCCACGCTCTTGCCGGCGCCGGTCGAACCGGCGATCAAGAGGTGGGGCATCTTGGCCAGCGACGTCACGAAGATGTCGCCTTCTTGAGATTTGCCCAGGCCGAGCGTCAACAACTCCCCCGGCCGTTTGAAGACCTCCGACTCCAACACCTCGCGCAGCGCAATCTTCTCGCGTTGGCGATTCGGCACTTCGATTCCAACCGTGGGGCGTCCTGGAATTCGCTCGATGCGAACGCTCTCGGCTTCGAGCGCCAAGGCCAGATCGTCGGCCAGGTTGGTAATGCGGTTGAGCTTGATCCCAGCGTTGGGCCGGAACTCGAAGGTCGTGACCACCGGCCCGGGATGGATCTCCAAGACCTGGCCATCGACGGCGAACTCGGCGCAGCGCGACTCGATCTGCCGAGCGATCGCGAGCACCTCCTGCCGATTGACCTGCGCCTTCTCAGCGGCGGGCGAGAGCAAGGTTGTGGGAGGAAGCTTGGTCGCGTTGCTGGGGGGCGGAAGATGTACCGGGAGAACCGCCTGATCGCCGGACTTCGCAACACCCCGTTTGCGCGGAGTGTGTGGCGCGAGGTCGACCTCGTCATCCCGCTCGTCCTCAACCTCGGACTCCACGGCGGCGCGCGAGCGTGCCGGCACCTCGTTTTCCGACGACTTGAGTTTGACGCGCTTGGGTTTGCCGATTCCGTCTCGAATCGCGGGCTCATCGAGTGGAGCCGCCGACCGGCGCCAAGGCCAGCGGAGGCCCGCCACCGACAGCGAACTCCAGGCCGATCTCAACCGGGGGCGCGCGGAACCGAAGACTCCCCACAGAGAGCGGGGAACCTGTCTGCCAACCCGGGCTGCTTCCGCTGTGCTCTCTGCCAACGATGAGCGCGCCGCAAGTGCCATCCCCGCGAGCAGAATCGTCGACATCACGACCATCGAACCGATCTCGCTCAGCACCGCCTTGCTCAGATCGGAGAACAGTTTTCCAAACGCGCCGCCTGCATAGAGAGTGGCTCCCCGCAGGTGGATCTCTCCGACGAGGAGCGTGAGCAGGATCGCGGTGGAGGCCGCGACCATGGTCAACCCAACCGCGGCGGAAGGACGCATCTCGACGGTGGTCATGCGCAGGCGGCGCAGCGCCCCTGCGATCAGCATCAACGGTAAGAACCAAGCGGCGAGCCCGACCGTTTCGTAGAGCAACGCTGAGATCTGCGCCCCGATCGGACCGGCCCAGTTGGCTGACGGCTGAGCGGTGGCGGCGAAAAACGATGGGTCGCTCGGTGCGTACGAGCCGAGGGCCAGCATCACCAGCAAGGCGAGTCCGAATAGGAATATCCCTGCGGCCTCGCGCGCCCGTGGCACATCGAGGAATTCCCGAACCGTCATACCAGTATGTTAAGGCCATCCGGAGCCGGTTGCGGCTGCTTTTTTCGTTGTGAGGCGGTTCTCTCCTGCGTTTCTAACTCACCAAAGGACCAACACGGCAATCGCGACAAGGATCCGGTAGACCCCCAACGCGGTGAAGCCGTGTTGCTGCAACCACGCCACGAACCCCTTGACGGCGAGGGCGGCGCTGACCAGGGCTGCAAGCATGCCGATGGCCACGCTGGGAATCCCGAGCGTCGCGATCTCTCCGGCGTGTCCGAGCAGTTTGTACACAGTGGCTCCCCCCAAGGTGGGAAGCGCCAACAAGAACGAGAACTCGGCGGCCGCCGCCGGCGACAGGCCGATCGCCAAACCTCCGAGAATCGTCGCCAGCGAGCGCGACGTGCCCGGCCACATCGCCAGGCACTGCGCCAATCCGATCAACAGCGCATGTCGCATGGTCAGTGTCTCGACTGTCTTGCCGGTCACGTCGCGCCGCAGACGTCGGTCCGCAACGATCATGGCGATGCCGCCGAGTCCCAACGCCAAGGCGACCGGGATCGGTTGGAACAGCAGCGCCTCGATCCGCTTGTCGAGCAAGGGACCAAGCACTCCTGCCGGGAGAAACGCCACCACGAGCAAGATCAACAGCCGTCGACCGCCAGGGTCGCGACCGATCAGGCCACGCAGCATCGAGAGCACGCGCTCGCGATACAACCCAAGCACCGCCAGGATTGCGCCGCCCTGGACGACGATATTGAAGCTATGGATTGCCGGGTCATCGCCGCGACCCAACAGGTCGGAAGTCAGTATCAGGTGACCGGTCGACGAGACCGGGAGAAACTCGGTCAGCCCTTCGACCACGCCTAGCAATACC
>CAZAHQ010000199.1:0-7272 GCA_964484415.1 uncultured Acidobacteriota bacterium
GGAACCGGAAACGAGTTGGGTAGCCCTGTCAGCCTCGAGCGGGCCCATGACCAGATCTTCGGCCTGGCGCTGGTCAACGATTGGAGCGCGCGCGACATCCAGAAGTGGGAGTACCAGCCGCTGGGCCCGTTCCTCGGCAAGAACTTCGCGACATCGATTTCACCATGGATCGTTCCGCTGCAAGCACTCGAGCCGTTTCGTGTTGCCGGTCCGCCGCAAGAACCAAAACCGTTGCCCTATCTGAAGCAACGCGGTGAGCAGAACTTCGATCTGCGTCTGGAGGTCGATCTGAAGAGCGCACGCATGGAACGCGCGGTCACGATCTCCGAAACCAACATGCGCTACCTGTACTGGAGCATGGTGCAGCAAATCGCGCATCACACGGTCGGCGGCTGCAACCTGCGCACCGGAGATCTGTTGGCCTCGGGCACCATTAGCGGCCCAACCCCCGATACCCGCGGCTCGATGTTGGAGTTGTCCTGGAAGGGGACCGAACCGGTGCGTCTGAACGACCATGAGTCCCGCACTTTTCTGGAAGATGGCGATGAGCTGACGCTGACTGGTTGGGCCCAGGGCGATGGTTATCGCGTGGGGTTTGGCGAAGTACGTGGCACGGTGCTTCCGGCACGCGAGGTGAAACAACGATGACCCAGAGCGCTGCATCTCCCACGGTGTTGATCGTCGAAGACGATCTGTTCTTTCACGCCAAGTTGGAAGGGCTGTTGAAGCGGGCCGGGTACAACACGGTCGTGGCCAGCACGCAGGCAAAGTTCGATCAAGCGCTCGACTCATCGCCGGCTGTGATTTTGGTCAGCGTGGCGTGCCGCACCGTGCCGTGGACCGAATGGGTGCAGCGGGCACGACAGCAGCTCGGTGCGGAGTTTCCAATCGTGGGGTACGGCGGTCATGTCAACGAGGCTGGGTTTGCTGCCGGACAAACAGCGGGCTGCAGCACCGTGGTGTCCAACGGTCAGATCTCGGCGCAGGCAGCAGAAATCGTAGCGCAGTTGGTGGCGCGCGGGTGAGCTTGTCACCGAGTGCGTTGGCCGAAGGCATGCTGCTGTTCGATCGCGGCGACTACTTCCAAGCGCATGAAGTGTGGGAAGAGCTGTGGCGCGCCACCGACGGCCCTGAGCGCGAGTTGATACAAGGGCTGATACAGGCTGCGGTCTCGCTCCATCATCATCGCAATCGCAACCGGGCCGGCGAATCGAAGATGCGCGAGCGAGCGCTCGACAAACTCCAGGCGTTCGCACCGATCTGGGAAGGGATCGACGTGCAGCGGATCATCGACCTAGTCGCAACACCTGATGCAACATCGCGTCGAACATCTCCACCGTAAGCCGCCCGGTTTGCGTGTTCTGCCGGCTGGGGTGATACGACGTGACGATCCAGGCTTGGTTGCCGACTTGGATCTCGCCGCCATGGCGGAACATCGGGCGTTCTGGAGCGAGCGTCCCGAAGCGAGGCGGCAACACGCTGAGCAAGCTGTCCATTGCAAGCCGGCCCAGAGCAACGAATACGCGCGCACGCGGTAGCAGGTCGATCTCGCGTACCAGAAACGGGCGGCAGCGTGCGAATTCCTCACGCGTCGGCTTGTTGTCGGGCGGGGCGCACCGGACCGCCGCGGTGATCCAACAATCGATCAAGTTCAGCCCGTCGTCGACGTGGCTCGCAATGGCATGCGAGGCCAAACCGGCACGATGCAGTGCCGGGTACAGAAAGTCGCCCGAGGCGTCGCCGGTAAACGGTCGCCCGGTGCGATTGGAGCCGTGGGCACCAGGCGCCAGCCCGACGAAGACCACCCGTGCCGACGGATCACCCCATCCAGGCACCGGTCGCCCCCAATAACTTTGGTCGCGATAAGCGCGACGCTTTTCTCGGGCCGTTGTTTCGCGATGAGTGACAAGCCGAGGGCAGGCGCGGCACTGGACGCAGTCGTGCTCGAGTTGGGTCAATGAATCAATCATCAGGCGCGCATCGTACGATCGGCGCCGCGCCGGTACAATGCGCGCCCAGTTCTGGAGAATCAGCATGACATTCGCGTCGCGCACGATTTGCTTGGTTGTAGCGATCGTCTCTGTTGTTCCCACCTTCGCTGCCGAAGGGATGTGGCCCGTCGATCGCCTCGAGACGTTGCCCTGGGATCAGATGCACCGCGACGGAATCGTGCTGGATTCGTCGCGCACTCGCGAGCTCTCTCGTGCGGTCGTTCGCTTTCCCGGTGCGACCGGCTCGTTCGTGTCGGCCGAGGGGTTGATTCTCACCAACCACCACGTGGCGTTCGGGTGCGTCAGCAACAATGCAACGCTGGACAAGAACATCCTGCGCGAGGGGTTCGTGGCCGAGACCTCGGCAGCGGAGTTGCCGTGCAAAGGGTTGGTTTTGTCGATGCTGCACGATGCGCAGGACGTCACCGACCGCGTCGTATTGCCGGACGACGCAAAGGTTGTCGACCCTTATCAACTGACGCGTACGCGCGAGCAACGGCGCGATAAGTTGGCCAACGAGTGCCAGGCTGGCCGCGAGGACCGCCGCTGCTCGGTGGCATCGTTCATGGGGGGTGCGCGCGAGTTGCTGTTGACCTACGACCTGCTGCGCGATGTTCGCTTGGTTCACGCGCCAGAGGACACGCTGGCCGATTTTGGCGGCGATATCGACAACTACGAGTGGCCCCGTCACAACGCCGACTATGCGTTCTTGCGGGCCTACACGGCACCCGACGGCAAGATTCAGGCATACGACAAAGCCAACGTACCGTATCGCCCGCTGGTCTGGCTCACGATTACTCTCGATGGATTTTCCGAGAACGACCCCGTGATCTCGCTCGGCTATCCCGGCAGCACGAGTCGTTGGACTCCCGCGGCGCTGCTCGAGAAGAGCGCGGTCAAGGGGTTGCCGATCATGCTCGAGCGCCTCCAGCGCACTGCTCGCATCCTGCACCGCGCGGCCGATGCCGACCCCGAGGTCGCGTTGAAAGTCGCAAGTTCGATCGAGTCGGCCGAAAACCGAATCAAGCGCTACGAGGGTCAGATCGCAGGGTTGTCGCGCGTCAAAGCGCTCGAGCAGCGGCGCGATCGCGACAAGGAGTTGCAAGCGTTCATCGATGCCGATCCACAACGCAAGAAGCTGTACGGCGGTGCCCTCGCCGCGATCGACAGGCTGGTCAAACAATCCGAACACGACGAGCCACAATCGCGCGTCTTTGCCGGCATCAGCAGCGTCCGTTCGGTGAGCTGGGCCTATTCGCTGTACGAGCACTCGGTCGAACGAGCACTCCCCGACGAACAGCGCCATGACGGCTACAAAGACCGCCAACTGTCAGGTACCCGACTCACCGCCGTCGACTCGCCGGAGCCGGTCGTGGTGTTGGTCGACGAAGAACTGTTGGCCGTCAATTTGGAAGACGCGCTGCGACTGCCGAAGGATCTGCGCATTCAAGCGGTCGACGATGCCGTGCTGCGCCTCCCCGGCGGTCCCAAGGACAAGGCCCGCGCGCTGGCCAAGCGCTTGATTCAAGGCACCAAGGTCGGCAACCGCGATGTGCGGGCCGAGTGGTGGGATGCGACGCGCGAGAATTTGGTGCGCAGCGGAGACCCGCTCGTTCTGTTCGTCGCCGACCTGCACGCTCAGCGTCGCCCGCTTCAAGATCTGCAGGACAAAGAGCTCGATGCGCCGCTGTCGGAGTTGCTGCGCAAGTACGGAAACGCACTGCAAGCCTGGAAGAAAGATGCGATCGCACCCGACGCGAACGGGAGCCTGCGCTTGTCGTGGGGACAGGTGCGGGGGTTCATTCCCGAGGGGCGCGGCAGCCGTCGCGGTTTTGCCACCACGATGGCGAGCCTACTCACCACCGTTACCGATTTGCCTGACTACAGCCCCAGTGAAATAGCGATGGCGCAGCTCACAGGTACGCGACTACCGGCCCTGGTCGATCGACAACTTGGCGACACTGTCATCAACTTCATCGCCACACTCGATACCACAGCCGGAAGCTCCGGGAGTCCGGTGATCGATAGTCGTGGCCGGCTGCTCGGTGTGGCCTTCGATGGGAACTTCGAAGGCCTGGCTGGATCGTACGTCTACGACGAGGCGCAGATTCGAGGGTTGGTGGTCGACATCCGCTACATCCTCGATTTGATGGTTCGCGTCTACGCTGCCGAAGGGTTGATTCGTGAACTGAAGGTGTTCGAGTAGCGGCGGACTATTGGCGGGCGATGGTGCTCGCGGAGTTCGTCGTAGGGCCAGCCAATGGGAACCAAGCGCTCAACCGTCGCGTGCGCGACTCGAAGTTCTCATCGAGTGTGTGGTGTACACCGTACGTGGCCAGGGCCCGCAGTGGCCGAGTCAATCTGGAAGGATCGACCGGCACGCGCTCGCCTGGCGCCCACGAAACCGACAGCCGTAACGCGTCGTCGAGTGATTGCGCCGCCACGCGCACCGGATTGAGTCGATGCCCGGTATGAAACAGCGCGGCCAGCAGCGACTCGAGGCACTCCGCTAGGTCGCTCGGCTCGATCGCCACCATTGCGCCGTGCGCATCACGAAGATCCAGCAGCAACTCGCCGGTGACAAGGCGTGCAGCATGGTGCTGTTCAGCAAGCCGCCGGATCAGCGCTGCAAGCTCGCAGGTGACCAGCGGCTCCAACTCGAGCCGCACCGAATGACATCCTTGCTGGATACGGTCGATGGCGCCTATCACCTCCCGCGGCTCGAACGTCAACGAACTGCCCGCGTGACAGGCGACCCCTTCCAGTTGTGACAACAGCGCTTCGAGACCGGCCTCGATTTCGAGCACCGTGTGCGGATCGACCGGAAGCAGTCGCGCGGCATCGAGCAATCCCCTGATTCGATCTACGGACGACGAGAGCACCGGCGGAAGCACACGACGCAGCCGCTCGGCAATGCGCGGACCCAGCACTTGCCCGAATCTCAGATTCAAGCAGAGCAACCGCAGCGCATCGAGATCACGCCGCCCCCACCCGTGGTCCGAGAATTCGGCTCCGATCTCCCAAACCTGCCGAAGAGCCGTGCGTCGCTCGCCTTCGTAAATTGCGGCCCTGGATAGCCGAGGGCGCCTCTTACCAGTGAGGTAGGCAAGCCAGGTTCGCAGCCTAGCCTGCACACGTTTGAACGTGGACCACCCAAGCTGCCGGAGCCAAAGCCGATCGCGCATCCCGTGTTCCTCGATCGATGAATCAATTACGGTGCCTTGCAGGGCGCGGCAACATCGAGTCTCTCCGCTTGCCCCGGCCGGATGGGAGTTGTACCGTTTGCCGGCCTCAACCCTTTCCCTGCGAAACCGAGGACTCATGTCAGGACCATCCGCTCACAATGCCGTTGTCGTCACCGGGGTGGGCCCCGTTACGGCGATTGGTAATGGAAAGGAAGCGGTCTGGGAATCGGTCATGGCAGGCCGCTCCGGTACTCGCTTGGTGGAGTTTTCGTGGCTGCGCGAACGAGGCTTCAAAACCCGGGTTGGTGCGCCCGCAACACCACCGGCGGCGGCTGAGTTTCTGGCCACCGACCAAGAGGCGAAGTACTTCGACCCTGCGACCCAGTTCGCGCTCGCTGCTGCCAAGCTGGCACTTTCCGACGCAGGCTTCACGTTCTCGCTCTTTGACGAAAAGCGCAGTCGCTACCGTATCGATGGTCTGGACCCGACTCGGATCGGTGTCGTGCTCGGTACAGGCATCGGTGGTCTAACCACGATCGAATGGAGTCATCGCATTTGGGTCTTGGGTCAACCGTCGACGGGGCTGTTTCGCTACAGCTTGCCGATGTTGATTCCCAACGCGCTGCCCGGCCAAGTCGCGATCAAGTTTGGCCTGCTCGGCGAGAACAAGGCGGTCACCACCGCCTGCGCCGCCGGCACGATGGCGCTGGGCGATGCCTATCGATTGGTGCGCGACGGTGAACTCGACCTCGTGCTGGCGGGCGGCGTCGAGAAGGTGCTGGCCGATGTCGATGGGTACGGTTTGATCGGCTTCGACATGCTCCGCACGCTCTCCACGCGCAATCACGATCCCGCTGGGGCCTCGCGTCCTTTCGATGCCGAACGCGATGGTTTCGTGATGGGCGAGGGCGCAGGACTCTTGGTGCTCGAGCGTCGTGAACACGCCGAGGCTCGGGGCGCGCGCATCTACTGTGAAGTCGCCGGCTACGCCGCCAACAGCGATGCCTACTCGATGATGCAACTCGAGCCCTCGGGTGAACAGATCCAGCGAGTGATGCAACGCGCACTCGCAACGGCCGGCCTGTCGGTCGCGGACATCGGCTACGTCAATGCACACGGCACCGCGACGCGTCTCAACGACTCCACGGAATCGAAGGCGCTGCACCAAGTTTTCGGCCGCAAGATCGTGGATGTTCTGGTCAACTCCACCAAGGCAATGACCGGACATGCGATTGGAGCGGCCGGAGGCATCGAAGCGATCATCACCGCGTTGAGCCTTTACAACCGCCGCATTCATCGCTGCGTCAATCTCGAAACCCCCGACCCCGAGTGCGATCTCAACCTTCCCCGCGAGTCGACAGTGCTAGCACCGCTCGCCGCACTTTCTAATTCGTTCGGTTTCGGCGGCCACAACGCCACCTTGGTGCTGAGGCCGGCGTGACCTCCGCATCGCGGGCCGCAGGCGCCGCGACCGCTCCATTGCCCGGCAAATCGTATCTCCTGGCGGCTGCAAGTGGCGCTGCCTGCGGACTGGGTTGGCTGCCGCTCGGATTGGCGCCGCTATTTCCACTCGAGATGTTGCCGATGATGTTGGCGATGCAAACAGTAGCCTCGCCCCGCCATGCCGTGCGCTTAGGATTGGTGTTCGGCGCGATGCGTTACATCGTGGCGTCGCACTTTCTGCTCGCGCTGATGACGTACTCGTCGCTGGCGATCGTGTTCTATCTGATGGCGATCTGCTACATCCTGCCATCAGCGTTGCTGGAATCTTGCGGCGCGTATTGGATCGAGCGTCGGCTCGGGTTGCCGCGAAACCTGATGTTCGGCCTGCTCTACGCATTGACCGAGTGGATCCGCACTCGAGGTGACCTGTCCTTTCCCGCCGATCTGCTGGCTCACGCCTTCGGCTCGGCTCCATCGCTGACCCGGTTCTCGGCTTGGACCGGCCCGGTCGGCGTCACGATGTGGATCGGGATCGTCGCGTGGATGTTCTCGGTGGCGATCCAACGACGTCGCGAAGGGCAGGCTCCATGGACCTGGCTGCTTGCCGCGCTGGCCTTGTGGGTTGCGCCGGCGCTGGCGCCCTCGGCATCGCA
>CAZAHQ010000200.1:0-7246 GCA_964484415.1 uncultured Acidobacteriota bacterium
TAGATTCACGCGAGCTTGGGCCGTTGTCGCGCGCGGCATCGCCTCGAGTACGAGCGGTCCGGCGAGATCGCGCCGCTTGGCGAGCAGGTCGTCGAAGGCGCGCTGCTCGAGCGTGGTCGACACCGTGAGCTTCGAGGCGAGCAACCAGCGCCCGGCCGGTTCACCCCCGGTTGCGAGTTGTTTGCGCGCCTCCTCCACATCGGCCGTGTTGGAGCCGACCTGCCACAGCGCGGCGCGCGCGAACAACGCTTCGAATTCGGAGGTGGCAGACTGCGACCACGCCTCACCGCGCGCCAACACGACGCAACTCAGCGAGAGCGCAACAAGCGAGCGGTGCCTCATGGTTGGAGGTCCCATCCGGCGCCCCATTGACCGCGCAGCCAGAAATGGTTGTCAGCCGCTTCACGTCCGGGGTAACGGTCTTTCCCCGCAAGATCGAGGAAAAAGCCAAAACTCCCACTGCCACGCGCGGCGGCGCCGCTGCCCAGTCCATCGTTGTCTTGCTTTAGTTGATAGATGTCGTTACCGGCAGCATCGACATAAAGCGCCACCGCGTTTGCGTTGCCGTGTCCGAAGGCTGTGCCGCCGCAGATCGAAAGATCGTTCCCCGACAGATCGAGCAAGACACCTGTGGCGAGATCGTGGGACGCGCCTTGTGCCGGCCCGAAGACCGCGGCTCGCACATCGTCGCCGGCCAGATCGGCCAAGAGTCCCGAAGCCAAATGCACGCCAGCCCCTTGGCCGTACTGACCGAGCGTGTAGGCGTCATGACCGTCGCCATCGATCAAGATCCCGAGTGCATACCAATACCCCACACCTTGCCCGTAGATGTCAGCTTGATAGCGATCGTTGCCCGCGGCATCGAGCAGTGCACCGATGCCACCCGCGATAGCCGGATAGCGCCATCCGAACCCCATCCCCTGGCCCAGACTCTGTTCGCGCTCGGGATGCAACGGCGCATCTTTGTAGCGCAGGCCCAAGCGGTAGGTGTCGTTTCCACTGCGATCGAACAACACGCCGACGCCGTGGCTGCTGCCGAAGCCTTGCGCCTCGCGCGAGGCGATGTAGACGTCATCGCCGCCGGCATCGAGCGAGAGTCCGACACCAAAAGCGGCAGCCCCTTGCGCCAGCGAATCGGCGCGATAGGTGTCGTCGCCCGCGCCGTCGATCAACAGCGCTGCTCCCAGAAACGCGGCCCCTTGCGTGAGCAACGTTCCCTCGTAGCGATCATCGCCCTGCAGATCGCGCAACAGTGTGATGCCCAGCAACGCTCCGCCCGCCGTTCCCCAGGCGTCACCGCGATAGGTGTCGTTGCCGCTCAGGTCGAGCACGGTCACCAGCGTCGCACCACCGTCGAGCGGCAGTGCCGGAGCGTCGTACTCGTAACGATCATCGCCGCCGAGATCGATCACGATCGCGTCCTTGACGTGCCAGACGTTGGGTCCACTGCTTCCTAAGAACATGTCGCCGGCAACGGTTGGGAAAGGGCCCATCGCGCGCCCTTCTACGCCGGGAACATCGTGACGCCAACCGGTACTCGGTTCGGTAGCGGGGCGATTTTCCAAACAGGTGTCGGACGCAACCAGAAGTGTGAGTGTCGCGCGCGCCAATGCGGTGCGATCGACGGCCGCGGCGCGCAACAAGAGCGCACGCGTGGCCGCTGCATCGAGACTGTGTGCTGAATCGACGCTGCTTGGCGGTTGTGGGCGCGCACCGGGAGTTTGATCACCTTCGTCGAGCCAAAGCTGTGGCAGCGATGCAATCAAGGCATGACGTGTCGGGGCGTCCAGCGGTGCCAGCGCCTCGCGTGCCATCAAACGCGCGCGCGCCGCGTCGATCGCCAGAATCGCCAACGTCGATTGCCAACCGTCGTCGAGCGTCGGCGCGACCTTCGCGATCGCATCCTTTTCGTTGGCCAGTTGCAGCAGTTGGTCGCCCGAGGGGCGATCGTCAGCCAGCCGGTAGCGGTCGTCGGCCGGCACACCCAACGCATCGAATGCTTGGGCCGCAATCACGAACGCCAATGCTCCGGCTTGATCGAGGCGCGGCGCCTCCTTCACCAGTTGCGCCCACGGCTCGGCGGCGTCGACCAACGCTTTGGGTGAAACCAGCGCCGCGTCCACCACCGGCAAGCGCAGCGATGTTGCGCTCAGATCGCGCGGATACTCCAGGTCGGCCGCGGTGAGCCCACTCATGCGCAGCAGCTTGGAATATGCCTGGTCGACAGCCGATGGCCACAGCACCGGCGATGGAGGCTCGGCCGCTTCGGTCCGGGCAGCGATCAACGAGAGTGCGGCGGCAAACGCGAGGCGGCGCATCGGCGCGTTATACCGCACCTCGCGCGGTATTTCGTGGACACCCCTTACTTCTTCGCGATTGCGGGATCTTCCATCAGTGACTGAGCACGCGCGATCCAGTGGCGTTGCTCGAGCCGCCGTGCCATCTCGACGGCTCGTTGCGCCTCGGCACGCGCGCCGGGCCGATCGCCGCGATCCAACAGCACGCGTGCCAGGGCCAGTCGGGTCTCGGCCACGTTGCTGACATCGCCGGCCCGTTCGCGCCATGCCAGCGCCTCGCCGATCGAGCGCGCCGCGTCATCGAAGTTGCCGCGAACATGTTGCAACTCACCCTGCCCCAGCATCGCCTCGGCCAACATCGCCTTGGCGCCCGTGGTGCGCGCGATCGCAAGCTGTTCATCGAGATACTGCTGCGCTTGATCCAAGCGGTTTTGCGCGCGCGCGATGGTCTGCGCCACGCCCAAGATCTTGCCGACCATCAAGCGATCGCCCGACTCGCGTGCGTGGGTCAACGCTGCGTCGGCATGTTCACGAGCGTTATCCAACGCGTCGCGCCGCACGTAGACGGTCGCGATCAGCCCATCGATTTGCGCTTGTCGCCCGCGCATCGGAAGTTCGACGGCGATCCGATGCGCGGCTTCCAGATGCCGCATCGCCTCGTCCAGCGCACCCAGATCCAGCGCCACGATCGCGACGTTGCGCAATCCCGAAGACTCCAGCGCACGATTGCCGGTGCGGCGCGCGATATCGAGCAACGATGCCGCCATTTCACGAGCCGAGCGCGTATCACCCAACAGACCCTGCAGCGGACCCAAGGCGGCCAACACACTGGCCTCGCCCACCGGATCTTCGAGTTCGACATAGTCGGCGCGCGCCTCGCTCAGGTGCTGGCGTGACGCCATCAGTTCGCCTTGATACAACTCGAGCACGCCCAAATTGCCGAGCACGGCCGCCTTGGCGCGCCAATATCCAATCTCGCGATAGGTCGCCAGTGCTTGACCGTAGAGCGTGCGCGCGCGATCCAGTTCACCTAGCTCACGCGCGATCACACCCGACTGCGTCAACGCATCGGCAACACCCGCGCGATCGCCGGCGGCCTCCGACATCGAGCGTGAACGATCCAACAGTGCAAGCGCCGGCTGCAGTTGACCTTGCGCGCGTCGTCCGGCGGCTTCGACCGCCAACGCAAACGCTTCGATCCACGTGGCCCCTGAGCGGCGCGCCTTGTCGACGGCACGCTCGGCTGCCGCCGTCTGCCGCTCGTATTGCGCCAAACTCTGCGCGGCGAGTGCCTCTTGCATATCGACCCGCGGATCGTCGCGCAAGGGTGCCGGCAGGCGCCGTAGCGCGACGACGACACTCAGCGCTTCCTGGCCGCGTCCGCCGCGCGTCAGAACCTCAGCCAACGACAGGCCGTATTCCAAATCGTCGGGATAAAACGTCCACAAGCTGCGATAGGTTTCGCTGGCGCGGCGCCAATCGCCGGACAGTTCCCAGCGTCGCGCCTCGATCAACAACCGCTCGGGACGCGCCAGCGATGTCGACAACTCAGACGCTTTGACAGCTTGTTCCGCCGCGCGGGTTTCGTAGCCGAGTGCCGACCAGGCTTGGGCCAGAGCACCGTGAATCAACGCTGATGACGGATCGGCCTGCGTCGCTTCGGTCAAGCGGTCGCGCGCCGTAACGGCGTCGAAGCGGCGCAACGCCGCGAGCCCTTCGGCGTACAACCGAGCGGCTTCGGCATTGGCTGGCTGCGAGGCGTGTGCCGCAGCGATCTGTTCGTCGCTGACATCACCGACACCGAGTGCGTTCCTCAGCTTCGCACCGAGTCGCGACACCAACGAGAACAGTTCCGCTTGACTGGCCTCTTCCGACATCGTGGCGGTGACCTCTCCGCTGGGCAGAGTGATCAGGCGCAAATCGACACGCAATCGCGGTGGATCGGCGTTGGCCAGCATCAAGTAGGTGCCGCTGACGAGGGTGCGTGCGCCGAGCGAATCATGGAGCAGTGCGGTGTGGACACCTGCCGTTGAAACTGTCGTTGCTGTCGGTGCCGCAGTAGGGGGTTGACCGAGCACCGCCGCAGAGCTGTCCGCGACCACCCGGACGCGCGCTCCTGCCGCGATTTCCGTGGTGAGCATTTCGGCCAACGCGGTCTTGAGCCAGGCCGAGTTGGGGGACTCGGAAAGATCCTTCGGTGAGGAGATCGCCACGATCGGTCTCGGTGTTGCTGCGGTGGCGATCGATGGCTGACTCGGCGTCGAGTCCGGGCGCAACGCGACCACGACCGAGATCGTCAACACGACCAAGATCAGCGCGATCAGTGCCGACGCGGCCATCATCCGCTTGCGACCGACCGGGCGTGGCGGCGCCGAGTCGATGATCGGGACAAGTGTCGGGGTGTCAGGGCCGATCGGTTCGCGACCCGGTTCAACGTCCGGCGGATCGACGTACGCCTGGCCGCTTTGGGTAACAGCCTGCACCTGGGTTGCAAACATGAACCCTTGGCCCGGCACGGTGACGACATACCGGTGGTCGCCGGCGTGCTCCCCGAGACTCTTGCGCAGCCAAAAGACTGCCTGACTCAGGCTAGCCTCGCTGACGCTGGTGTCCGGCCAGAGTCGTTCGAGCAACTCTTCCTTGCTGATGACCATCCCGGGGCGCTCGAGCAACACCAAGAGCATCGACAGAGCCTTGGGCATGATCGCCACCGATTGACCATCGAACAGCAGGACGCGGCGAAGTGGGTCGGCCACGAACTGGTCGAAAGAGTAGAGCTTGCGTTCCGCAATCGTCATGGTCGTATCGCGTTCTCGATGGGACCAGAAAGATAAGAAGAAATGACCCGTCGTCCTAAAGTTTTCTAAAGCCCCTCTCCGTACCGTGTCGCCGAACCGCCGCCAGTGTCCGTGAAGCACCCAACCAAGATTGTCTGACATCAAGACGGGGACAATTGGCAGCGGATGTTCGGCTCGGTGGAGCCAGGGAGGATGGATGATCGGGTCAACGCGAGTTATCAGTGCACTCGCCACGGTGACGACGCTTGGAGCCCTTGCGCTCGCCGCGGAGCCCTCGCGGGTATCACTCGCCAGCGGCGTGAGCTTGGCGCCCGCGGCCGGCGTGGCCGGCTTGACCGCCAGTTCGTTGCTGCGTGCCGATCTCGATCGAGACGGTCGCGCGGAACTCATCGCTTCCTATCGCGCTCCGCAGGGCGGGGCCGTCGCGATCTATCGCCAAGATCATTCCGGCCGATACCAAGGCCAGGTACAAGTCTTCACACTTCTCGCTCGGCCGGATTTCATCGCCGCGATCGATGCGGATGCCGATGGCAACCTCGACCTGGTTGCCGGGACACGCGGATCGGCAGTGCTCGAGGTTCTGGTGGGCGATGGCCGCGGTTGGCTGCAGCAAGCGCGACCTGTCGTCCTCGGGGGTGCGCTCAGTGCCATGGCGGCGGCCGACGTCGATCGCGACAGCGTCGGCGAGGTGGCGGTAGCGATCGGATCGAGCGTGCAGTTGCTCAGCTCCACGCGCGGCATCATGGCGGCTTCGCCGGTTGAGATCGCGCGCGCCGATGGCACCGTGAACGCGCTTGTGTTTGCGCAACTGGACAACGGGTTTGCGCTGGACTTGGCTCTCGCCACCGACCGCAGTGTCAGCGTCGTACGTGGCAACGAGCAGAACTTCAGCGGTGCAGCGATCAGTACGACGGTGCTCGAAAGCGTTGTCGGTTCGATCGCAGCGGCGAGCTTTGTTCCGGGTCGGCCCGCACAACTCGCGGCTCTGACCAATAACGGTCTGGTGCAGCTCTTCGATGCGCGCAGCGGGCTTCGCGAAGAGCGCCGGTTCGTCGTGGGCACGACCGCCGGCAAACTGACCACTGGAAAATTCTCGTCAGGCGACGGCAGTGACCTGCTGGTTCTGGGCGGCAACTCGGTGCGAGTGATTGCCGGCGGCAACGACTTCGGCCTTACCGCCACCGATCTTCCGCAGCGCGGTCGACCACTCGATGCGCTCGCTGCCCCCTCGACGAACGGCGGGCTTTCCGACCTGGTACTTGCGCTCGATGGCATCGGCGCACCGGTGATCTCGGCTCGAGGCAACGACGCCGCATTCGTCGTGACATCGACCGCCGATACGGCCGATGCGGTGATCGACGGTGTCTGCAACGACGGCGCTGGCAACTGCACGCTGCGTGCGGCGATTCAAGAAGCCAATGCTGCGATTGGCGCCGACACGATCACGTTCAACCTCGGGGCGGGAACGCCGACGATCACGCTGACCACGGCGATGGTGCAAATCGTCGATGCGGTCGACATCAACGGCAACACGGGTGGATCGACGCGGGTCGAACTCAACGGTAATTCGATCACCCAGCCGCCGATCTTCCTGGCGGCCGGCAGCTCGGGCAGTGCGATTCGTGGTTTGGTGATCAATCGAGCGGGAACGACGACCACCGGTGCCCCGGGAATTCGCATCGAGTCGGGCAGCAACCTGGTCGAGAACTGCTACATCGGCACCGACAACGCCGGCGGCAGCACCGTGGCGCAAAACCGCGGCGGCGGCGTGATCATCACCGGCACTGCAGCCAACGGGAACACGATCGGCGGCACCACCGCGGCGCAGCGCAATCTGATCTCTCGCAACTCGCTGGATGGCGTCTTGATCGATGCCGGTGCCTCCAACAACAAGGTGCTCGGCAACTACATCGGCGTCGATGCCACAGGCAATGTCGGGGCGGGGAACAGCCGGATGGGGGTCAATATCACCGGCGGAGCGCAGAACAACCAGATCGGCGACGATACCGCGACACCGGGAACAGCGCCGGGCAATGTCCTGGCCGGCAACAGCACCAATTCGATTGCGTTCAACGGCAGCACCGTCAGCGGAAACATCGTGCGCGGCAACACCATGGGACTGCGCGCCGACGCCACCGGCACCATCTTCAG
>CAZAHQ010000201.1:0-7225 GCA_964484415.1 uncultured Acidobacteriota bacterium
ATGTTCCGCGCTTCGGGAGCGTTCGACGCACTGGTGTCAGTCCTGGCACCCCTCACCACACCACTCGGTTTTCCGATCGAGGCGTTGCCGATGGCGCTGATTCGCCCGCTCTCAGGATCGGGTGCGCTCGCGATCATGACCGAGACGATGCAGAACTACGGCACCGACAGTTTTGTCGGGTACTTGGTCTCGACGCTGCAGGGCAGTTTCGAGACGACGTTCTACGTGCTTGCGGTGTATGGCGGTGCGATCGGCATGCGTCGCACGCGGCACACGTTGCCGGCCTGCTTGATCGGTGATCTGGCGGGGATCATCGGTGCCACGGTGGCGTGCTACCTGATGGTGCCGCTGCATTGAGTCGCGCCTAGAAGTAGCGACGTGCGACCCAACAGCCGATCAGGCCGGCGAGCACCGACATCATGCCGGTGAGGACCACATACACCACGGCCCGTCCCACGCTTCCGTCTCGGACCAACGTGGTCGCTTCATAGTTGAAACTGGAGTAGGTGGTCAGCCCGCCCAGGAACCCTGCGGTGAGCGCCACATGCAGCGACGGGTCGAAGTGACGAACCACAGAGGCCTGAACGATCGCCCCCATCAAGAAACAGCCCGCCACATTGACAATCAGCGTTCCGAACGGGAAACCGGTGCCGAACTGGCGAATCGCCCAGAGCGAGATCAGATAGCGCGTGCCGGCACCCAACCCTCCCGCCAGGCAAACCCACAACACCCGCAGCATGCCGCTCCTTTGGGACGATTCCTGCCGGACCGCGGACGGATCCGCGCGGCGGCCCATATTGTGCTTGGTGACCCCCCTGACGAGAAACCTGTTCATCGCCGTCGGCTCGACTCTCCTGGGACTCCAGGTCTGGGCGGCAACCAACACGCAAGCCCCGGCGACGGTGCCTGTCGCGCGCACCGCGCTCCAGCAACTGGCCGAGACCGTCCGGCCCTCGGTGGTCGAGATCATCGGCACGGTGGCAGGCAGCGGCGATACCTCCTATGGCAGCGGGTTCATCTTGCGCGAACCGAGTCTGGTTCTGACCAATGCGCACGTGGTTCGCGGGATCGAGAACCTGCGTGTTCACACTTGGGAAGGAGCATCGCTCGCTTCGGTCGACGTGTTGTTGATCGAGAGTGACATCGACCTGGCGGTGATCCGCGTGACGGGCCTGAAAGCGCCACCGCTCGCCGAAGGTGTGCGTACGCTGCCGCCGGTCGGGACGCCAGTGGTTGCTGTTGGACATCCTCGCGGTTACGAGTTCACGGTGAGCGAGGGAATCGTCTCAGCCACCCGACAACTCGACGAGGGCGGCGTCACGATGATCCAGATGACGACGCCGATCAGCCCCGGAAGCTCCGGCGGTCCGTTGCTCGATATGCAAGGCCAGGTCGTCGGAGTCTGCTCCCTGACCTTGGCCGAAGGACAAAACATCAACTTCGCGATACCGGTTTCCGAGTTGCCACCGGTCGTCGACAAAGCGCTGAAGATCGAGCGCGCGCTCCGCGCTCCTGCCGACAGCAGCATGCCGATCGAAGCGATCGCGCTGCTGATCCACAAACAACGTGAACGAGGCGATCTACAGAGCGCCTCACAACTTGCCGAGCGCGCCCTGCGAACGCATCCGCAGAGCGTGCCGCTACTGGTGGAGGCGGCCGAAACAGCCTTTGCACGCGGCAGCCTGCAGGAGGTGAGCGCGTTAATAGAACGAATCTCCCGGATCGCGCCGCGCAACGCAGCGGCACTTCAGATCGGTGCTGCCGTGATGGCCGAACAAGGGAACTGCGAGGCGGCCGTGCGTCAGGCCCGAGCCGCGCTCGACGCCGGTGGGCTGGATGACACTCAGATCGGTGAGGCACATGCGCTCTTGGGTGAATGCCTCGGGCGTCAGGGATCACCGCAAGAAGCGCTTGCGCATATCGACGCCGCGCTGTCCAGCGCAGCGGTGGCGAAGCTCCCCGATTACCACGCGCTTCGCGCCTTCTTACTTCAGTCGCTGGGGCGACTGGACGACGCCGACGAAGCGGCAGTGACCGCTTTGACGCGGGCCGAGTGGGATCCTGTCGTGGTCGCCGCGCTGCGCGAGCGCGGACTGCCACGACTGACCGAGATCGTGACCTTCAAATCGACGCACGACGGGACGGAAACGACGGTCGTCGGTGTGGTCAAGAACCGAGGGCCGGTGACGCTCGAGGAACTGAGCGTGACGGCGGAGGGACTCGACAAGTCGGGAACGATCGTCGCCACCGGGACCGCCAACGCGATCCCTAAGAAACTCGTTCCCGGCGCGACCGGCTCATTCAAGATCGTGCTGCAGGGCCTGGTCGAGGAGATCGCCGATCTGCGGGTTCGCGTGGTCGACTTCAAGGAGCCGTAGCGATGCCTAGCATCGCGACGCGCGCGAACTGGAGCGGCTAACCCTCAGCAGGCTTCCGCACTCGGCGATCTTGATCCAACCGGCTTGGCATTCTCGGGCACACCTGCTGTGCGACAAAGCGAGTGTGCAAGCGCGAGCAACTCGGAATGCAGATGCATCGTGCGCGCGCCGACTTCTTGGAATCCGAGTTGGATCGTCTCCAACGCTTTGCCGTCGAGCGCGTGTCGCGCCAACTCCAACAGAACCGTGTTCTCCTTGACGATGTGTGCTACGGCGAACGCGCGGTAGGCATCGGCGGCATCCGCTAGCGGGATCGCGTTACCCGCCATGGCTGCATCGTGAAGCGTGTTCAACAGCGCTCGTTCGGTGCCGTGCTCGTGACACAACTGTGTGACGGAAACATCGTCATGAAGCACGCCGGCGCCATCGAGTGCCGGGTAGAGGTGGTGTTCCTCCTTGACGTGGTGACAGCGGCCTGAGAACTGCTCGAAAAACAACACGGCATCGACCCACCAGGCGCTGCGCATCGGGGCCCCACGTCTGAGCCGGCGAGACTCCGATTCGATCGCGGCGAGCACCGCTAGAACCACGTCGTGTTCGCGGGTCAAGATGTCAGCAGGGTGCTCCGTCTCTGTTCCAACGGATGGACGACGCTTGGTGCTCATCGACTCCCCCTTTGAGGATCTGCCCCGAGTCGGTCATGTGTCATGGCGGATATGTGACGTCGAAACCGGGTTGGAAGCCCTTGCGGTGAATCAAGCCGGTTTCGATTGATCTCTGTTTAGTCACCACGCGGTACGTGCAGGCTTACCGATCGGTACGTTCGACGGGTGATCGACCATCGGCCAGGACGGTCCCGTGAGCAGCGAGAGAAGTGGCGACCTCGCCAAGTGGCAGCGTGAGAAACCACTCGATGCACGGACAGACTCCAGCGTACGATGCGCTCATGCCGATGCATGAATCGCTCTCTCTGCAGCACCCCGTCGTGATCTGGGTTGTGAGGGAAGTAGTCCCGCTCTTGCTCGAGCGATTGCAGCCCCGGCGCGTGGTGGTGTTCGACCCACCGGATCGACCCGCGTCAGTCGGGGATCATGCTCCCGGGATCGTGATCGTTTCCGAGTCGTTTCGTGCGGTACCGATGACCGAGCGATTGGCGGTGGTTCACGCACTGCTGGCAGGAACGAGTCCCGTGCGCCCGTTCTGCCTCACACCATCCGAATATGCAGCGATCGAGGCCGCGCCCGGCCCGTTGTTGGGAGCGATCAAGCTCGGCGTCATTGTGCTGTAGTCGATCGCGTGGCGTCGGCTACTCATCCCAGATCGCGACGCCGCCCAGAAGACCTGCAATGTTCGAGACCAAACGCACGTTCGACGGCAGCTCGAGCGTGACCTTCTCGGCATTGCCGCCACCGATGTACAACCGATCGTAGTTGAAGGTGCGGGCCAGCGACTCCAATGCCTCGGCAAGTCGTGCGTTCCACTTCTTCTTGCCGTGTGATTGAAGTGCTTCGATACCGAGTTCTTCTTCGTACGTTTTGTGCTTGCGAAACGGGTGATGCGCCAACTCCAAATTGGGAACCCGTCGGCCATCGACGAACAGAGCGCTGCCAAAACCGGTCCCGAGCGTGATCACCATTTCAACGCCGCGTCGCTCGATCACGCCGTATCCCTGCACGCCCGAGTCGTTGGCGACACGCACCGGTTTGCGCAGCGCTTTTTCCAACTGCTTGGCTAGCGGATACCCATGCCACTCGGGATGCAGGTTCGGCGCGGTCTGAACCACACCTTGTTTGACCACACCTGGAAAGCCGACCGAAACGCGATCGAAGTTCCCCTGCGAGGAGGCCAAGCTGCGGATCACGGTGAGTACCGCATTGGGAACCGCGGGCCTTGGAGTTTCCAAGCGCTGCCGTTCCGTGATCGGCTGGGCGGTGGCATCGAGTATCAACGCTTTGATGCCGGTACCACCGACATCGACCGCCAGTGTTAGCGGTCGTGTCGGCGGCGAGGCCTTGCGAGCCGTCACGGGGACGAGGGAGGAGGGGTTGGAGCGGCGGCCGGCTTCTCGGGGGCGGGTGGTTCGATCGAGACCAAATCGATCTCGAACACCAACGCAGCCCCAGCCGGGATGTCGGGCGGCGATCCCATGTCGCCATACGCTTGATCGGAAGGACAGGTCAACTTGGCTTTGCCACCGACCTTCATCTGGGTCAGGCCATCGACCCAACACGGAAACACTTCCTCGAGGTTGATCCGCGCCGGCTTTCCCTCGTCCGAACCGTCGAACTTTTTTCCGTTGATGAGCGTGCCGCGATAGTTGACCATCACCGCGTCGCTTTGCTTCGGACTGGCCCCGGTGCCGGCCTTGAGTTCCAAGAAGATCATGCCCGAGGGGAGTTTCTTGGCGCCCGGCTCGGCGGCCGCTTTGGCCAAGAAACCGACCGACAGTTCCTTTTGCTTGGCAGCCATCGCTTGCATTCGCGTTCGCGCGAGGGTCTCGATCTTCGGGCCGGTTTCGGTGAGGAATGCGTCCGTCACCTTATCGGTAAGAACGGAGTCGGCCAGGCCGGCCTTGACCCACTCCATGTCCTCGGCTGTGAGATTGAAGATCGAGAGGTTCATGCGCTTGTTGATGAAGCCGCCCAACGCATAGAGCGCTTTCTGATCGTCGGTTTGCGGGGTCTTGGCCTGCGCCCAAACGGCGCCGGAGGGGACGGCGAGGATAGCGGCCGCCAGGATCAGGGAAATGAGTCGCGAACGCATGGGTCTTCCTTTCTCGCGGTACGAGGACTCGGCCCGCCAGGCGCGGGCGCGACATGATGCCGCAAACCGGTCGGCGCAGCATCGCCCGGTAAAATGCCGCTCGATGAGTCGTCGCCGCTTTTGGAAAGCGCTGGTCCGACCTCGCGAAGGGCGCCAGCTGCCCCCCGAGTTGAAGCCTCGCCGCGTGGGGGTGCTGGCCGGCCAACTGTCGGATGGAGTGCGCGATCCTGCGTTCCGTCGTTTGCTGCAGCGAATCGATCAGGCGCCGATTCATCATGGAAATCGGATCGAACTGTTCTTCGGCGGCAGCGCCGCCTTCGACGCGATGTTGCAGGCGATTCGCGGCGCGCAGCATGAAGTCCTCTTGCAGTCATACATCCTCAAAGACGATCAGATCGGCGATGCCTTGGCCGCGGCGATGGAGGCGGCGACCGCGCGCGGCGTTACGGTACGACTCTTGGCCGACGCGTTCGGTAGCTCGCGCACCAGACTCGATTACTGGAAGCGCCTCAAGCGTGCCGGCGTGAAGGCTCGCTTGATCAACAACCTGATGCCGACGCTGTGGTACGGGAAAGCGTATCGAGACCATCGCAAGATCCTGGTCGTCGATCGCAGCGTGGCGTTCACCGGCGGCATGAATCTCGGCGAAGAGTATGCAGGGACCGACCAAAAGGTCGTCTGGCGGGACACACATGTGCGAATCGAGGGAGCTGCCGCTTGGGAGATGGCGATCGTTTTTGCGGAGGGTTGGGGCTGGTCGGGTGGTGCGCCGTTCGAATTCGATCCCACACCGGCTACCTCCGCAGGCGACGGCGGCGATGTGCTGGTTCTCGATTCACGTCCCCTGCGCGGGCATCAAGAGACCGCCTCGGCTGTTGCCGCGACGATCGCTGCGGCGCGTCACACCGCCTGGATCACGAATGCTTACTTCGCCCCCCGACCATTCACGGTGGAGCAGTTGGCGCACGCAGCGCAACGAGGCGTGGACGTGCGCCTCTTGCTGCCTGGTCCGACCGACGTGCCGATCGTGAGGCACTCGGGACACGGCTACTTCGAAGCGCTGCTTCTGGCCGGAATCCGTGTGTTCGAATACCAGCCGCGGGTGCTGCACGCCAAGACGCTCGTGGTCGATCGTTACGCATCGATGGTCGGCTCGACCAACATCGACTTTCGATCCTTCCACTTCAATGCCGAGTGCAACGCGTTGATGCTGGACGATGCGGTTGGAACCAGGTTGGCGCAGCAGTTCGAACACGATCTCGCCGACGCAAACGAGATCACGCTCTCGGCCTGGCTTCGCCGGCCTCGACTGCATCGCATGGGCGATGCGCTCGCCAAACGGCTCGCATTCCTGCTCTGAGAGGTGTGCACGAAATACCTCGCTCGACGGCAGACTATCGAGGAGCTGCCTTGCGAAGTGCGTCGAGTAGGGCCTGCAGATCCTCGATCGTGGTGAGCGGATTGATCAAGGTGACACGCAGAAACAGCCCCTCGCGGAGGCCGGCCTGCACCAGGTAGAAGGCTCCCGACTCGATCACGCGGCGCCGGATCGACGCCTGCAGCGCATCGAGCCGATCTCGCGGCGTCCCTTCGGGAGCGTATCGGAAGCAGACGATGTTCGACTGCGGTTCGACGGCAAGTTCGAAATCGGGCGATGCCTGAATCAGCGTCGCGAATGAGCGCGCCAGATCGAAGCACTGGGTGACGTAGTCGCTGAAGAACGACGTGCCGTACGAGGCCAGCGACAGATACATCGGCAGCGCTGCCATCCGCTTGGTGCACTCCAACGTGCGACGCCCAAGATCGTGGGATGAGGCGTGCGACTCGTCGGCGTCGAACAGGTAGGACGCATGCTGCTCGAACGCAGCGTGCGCGTCGCGGCGATCGCGAAACAGAACCAGCGTCGCGAGCGCCGGCATCAACAACATCTTGTGAAAGTCCATCACCAGCGAATCGGCACGCTCGATGCCGGCCAGGAGCGACCGATACTTCGGTGAGAGGATTGCGGCGCCACCATGGGCTGCATCGACATGTCCAGGGCCGTCTCCCAGAAGGCATCGTCCTGCTTACCACTCGATTTCTCC
>CAZAHQ010000202.1:0-7215 GCA_964484415.1 uncultured Acidobacteriota bacterium
ACCATCGGTCGCAACCATGGTCATCTTTCCATCGGCGAGCGCCCATAGTGCGCCTCCCAGTGAATAGCCTGGATCGCTGGAGGTAATGGCAAAGAGAGTGCGCCTGACCATGTCGGCAAGGTGACTGGCCTGGATCGAACCTTGAGGATTGCCGTCGTGAGCTCGGACCGACGGGAACTGATCGGCCTGCTGCACCGCCAAACGAAACTTGATCTTCTCGCACTGCAAGTGCAGCGACGCATCGTCTTGTTTGAAACCGATGTTCCCAGACGGAAGCTTGCGCACGATGTCATGCAGTCGACGCGCGTTGACGGCAACGCGACCCGGCGCCGTGACAGTGCACTTGATCGTGGATCGGAAGCCAACCTCCAGGTCGGTCGCTGTGATCGAGAGCGATCCATCCTCGAGCGCCGTCAACAACACGTTGGCGAGGATCGGGATGGTGGTCTTCTTCTCGATGACCCCTTGAATCAGCGACAGTTCGCGAAGGAGCGTTGCTTGCTCCATGACGATCTTCATCGTGTCACCTCGATGCTGCAGCTACGTGAGAGAAAAGGACTCTTCAAAGAAGTGTGTGAAAACCAGCAATAGCAGTAGGGCTGTGAATTGCGAGGACGCTCAATGAAACCCTTGACTGGGGCCGTTGTCCAGGGGGTAGACCAAGTGGAGCGACTTGTGGAAAGAGGCGGATGACTCTGGTCGACCGTCGGCGCGCCGACCATACCCTCGACTTTCCACACCCTCTTCACCCACAACCCTGTGAATGAGGTGGAGGAATCGAGATACTCAGATGACGCGCTGAGTTTGTTCATCGCAGTTCCTCTTCGATCGATATAAGTGTCTTGTTCAGGGCGGAATCTTTGGAGCGAAGATCGTCGATCTTCTTGACCGCGTGCATGACCGTGGTGTGGTGCTTACCCCCGAACATCGTCCCGATCATCGGGTAGCTTTCTCCCGCGAGTCGCTTGCTCAGGTACATCGCCACCTGTCGGGGGAAGGCGATCCGCTGAGCATTCCCCTTCGACTTGATGTCCTGGATCTTCAGATTGAAGTGTCGCGCAACCACCGTAAGGATCGATTCGATCGTCACTGGCTCCTCCTCCTTCGGGAGCAGGCTGCGCACGACCTCACGGGCCAAGTTTAGGTCGGGGTTGATCTTACGAATTGAAGACAGCGCGAAGAGGGTTGTCAGACAACCCTCCAACTCGCGCACATTGCTGTGAATATTCCCGGCGATGAACAGCCCCACATCATTGGGGAGCGCCCAACCTCGTGTGGCGGCCATCTTGTTGAGGATTGCGACCTTGGTCTCCAGGTCGGGGGGTTGGATATCGGCAATCAATCCCCACTCGAAGCGACTGCGCAGACGCTCTTCAAGCGCAGGGATAGACCGCGGCGGGCAATCGGAGGTAATCACGATCTGCTTGCCGGCGTCGTAGAGCGCATTGAATGTGTGGAAGAACTCTTCCTGCGTCGATTCCTTCCCAGCCAAGAACTGAATGTCGTCAATGAGCAGCACGTCGACCGAACGGTAGCGATCCCGAAACTTAGGAGTCTCCTCGAACCGGATCGCTGTGATCAGTTCGTTCATGAACTGCTCGGACGTGAGATACCGCAGCGCCAAGTTTCCACCACGGGTGTTGAGTACGCGGTTCCCAATCCCTTGCATCAAGTGGGTCTTGCCGAGACCTACCCCGCCATGGATAAAGAGCGGGTTGTAGGTGCCCCCCGGTTGGTCACTCACCGCGAGACTGGCAGCGTGCGCAAACTGGTTGCACGAGCTGACAACGAAGTGTTCGAAGGTGTAGCGCGGATTGAGGTTGGCCAAAGTTGGGGTGATGGGAGGCGGGGGAGCTGGAATCGACTTCTCCACCCGCTTGGGCGGCACGAACTCGACCTGAGTTGCGGACACGCCGGCCTTGGGAAGCGCCGATCGGATCACCGGCATGTATTGGCTACGCAGCCATTCGGCGAACATCTCGTTCGGCACAGAGACCCATAGGGTCCCCCCCTCGAGCCCAACGTATCGCGTGGGGCGGAACCACGTTTCATACGTTCCAGGATTGAGATCGGGCTGCAATACAAGCAGCACTCGGTCCCACGCAGAAGGTGCGCTGCCGGGGGGCGCCAGAACGTTATCCACAGTCTCTATCCCCTTGTCGCGAGAACGGTTTTCGATCCATAGCCGACAAAAACCACACAGGTTTTCCACAAATGTGAATTGGTGAGGAGCCGGTGTATCCCATTGATTTATAGGGAGTTGGAAGCGTCGAACGAAGAAAAGGCCGAGCTCGGCCCACGCTATCCCCCAGCTGCTTTGTGCAGACCTGTCCCACTCGGGTAACGCCCCCGACTAGGGCTACACATCGCTTGTTTTCGAGTGCGCGGAGACTACCACCACGGTCGATCCAGGGGCAAGGCGGTGCATGTGGAAAACGTACGAACGGGGACAAAACTTTTGCCGGGAGGGACGCCCTGACGCAGGTCGTACGTCATCGAATCGAGACCTCGGGTTGTCGCTACACATTCATTTGACGACCCACCCCCCGGTCCCTATCATCGGGCGCTTTTCTTCCGACACCGATGCGGCGCTAAGCAGGCCGCTTTTGCCCGACGCAGTCTTGTCGAGGTCCAAGGACGTTGAGTCATGAAAAGAACGTTTCAGCCCAACAACACTCGCCGCAAAAAGGTGCACGGTTTCCGTGCCCGGATGTCGTCCACGGGGGGGCGCAAGGTACTCGCCTCTCGCCGCCGCAAGGGGCGCAAGCGCTTGGTGGTCTGACGCTTCAGGGCCAATCTCTTCCGCGCGCTGCGCGTCTACGCAAGCGGCCGCAATTCAAACAGATCTATGAACAGGGTCTGCGTGTCGCGGGGAAGTCTCTCGTTTTGTTCGTCACGCTTCGTGTTGCCGATTCGGTTGGGATCGACGCTTCGCCATCCGAGCACGGCGCGATCGCCCCAGCAAGGCTGGGGATCACGGTTACCAAGCGTGTCGGTCCATCGGTGTTGCGCAATCGAGCGCGGCGTGTGGTGCGGGAGGCGTATCGCCGGCATCGGGCGTCGTTTGCGGGGTACGACATGGTGGTCAACGTCAAGTCCGGCGCTACGCTGACACGCAACGAGATGGAGCAAGAGTTGCTGAACTTGTTTCGTCGTGCGCGAAGCCGGATGCCTTCCCCGCGAGTAGACAGATGATCGCGCAGGCCCTGCTGTTGCTGCTGCGCGGCTACAAGCGGTTCATCTCGCCGCTCTTGGGAGCGCACTGTCGCTTCCTTCCGTCATGCTCCGAGTACGCGATGCTGTCCATTCAGGAATGGGGTGCGGCACGCGGGTCGTGGCTGGCATTGCGCCGGCTCTCTAAGTGCCATCCGTTCCACGCCGCGGGCGTCGACTTCCCCCCGCTCCGATCGAAGACACATGGATAAAGACACGGTTTGGCGGCTACTGGCCGCGGTCGCGCTTTCGTTTTTGATCGTGCAGTTGTGGTCGCACTTCTTCGTGCCCACGCCGGTGGCACCGAGTCCTGCGATCAGTGCTCCTGCAACGACCCCAACGACAACGCCGGCGCCGGCCGCAATCACACCTGCACAGGTCTCATCGCTACCTGTCGGAAACCTTCCCCAGGTATTGGGTCAGACCAACCAACCCGCGATCGACATCGAGAACGGGGTCTGGAAGATCAGCCTGTCAGCGCGCGGTGGTCGGGCGCTGCAGTGGAAGTTGAAGCGATTCACGCGCGACCCGAGAGGTTCGAACCCCGACGACCTGATCGATTTGGTGAGCCCTGAAGCGCGCGCGGTCGATCGCCATCCGCTGGTCGTGATTACGGGTGACGAGGCGATCGACAAGCGCCTGAACGACACGTGGTGCGTCGTCGATCGCACGCCTCCGACGGCAGAGGAACTCTCGGCGCGAAAGCTGCCCGCCGGTTCTCAGCGAATCGCCTTTCACTTCTCCGACGGTGAGCTCGAACTCCACAAGTCACTTTGGCTTGCCTCCGACGACAGCTATCTGGCAAGTGTCGAGTGGTCGGTGACCAAGGCTGGCCAGCCGCTACCCGCCGCGGCGATATCGTGGGGTCCGGGCGTGGTGCGGCCGGAAGACCATCGAACGCGCGGACATGTACGCGGCGACGTGAAGCTCGCGGTGGGCGAGAAGATCGAGAACATCCACCCCTTGAGCGGCGGGGCTGACCAGACCTTCAGCGGTGGCTCGGGCGTGCGTTGGCTCGGTCTGGATGAACAGTACTTCGCCGTGGTGCTGACCCCAGCGCCGGATGCCACCTCGCGCATTCGCATCTTCGAGACACCGCAAAGTGGAGAAGGGCACCAGCGCCAAGCCTCGATCGAGACAACGGGTGGAAGGGCCTCGATCTTCGCCGGCCCCAAGACCGCTGCCGTCTTGGCGAATTTCGACAAACAACAGGGAACCGATCTCGAGAAGCTGATTCCGTGGGGCTTCTTCGGCGTGGTCGCCAAGCCGCTATATCAGGTGGTCGCGTTCTTTCAGGGCCTACTCAAGAACTGGGGCCTGGCCATCATCCTGACCACATTCCTGATCAAGCTCGCGTTCTTCCCGCTGACGCAGCGTTCGATGGTCTCGATGCGAAAGACCCAGACCAAGATGGCCAAACTTCAACCGAAGCTGAAGAAGCTGAAGGAGAAGTACGAAGGCAAGCGCGACATGGAATCGCGCCAAAAGCAGAATCAAGAAATGATGGCGCTGTATCAAACGGAAGGGATCAATCCCATGGCAACCCTGGGCGGTTGCCTACCGTTGTTGCTGCAGATGCCGGTTCTGTACGCGATGTACACCGCGTTGACGGTGCCGATCGAGTTGCGCGGTGCACCGTTCTTTGGCTGGGTACACGACCTTTCGTCACCCGAGCCCGCACCGTGGTTACTACTCATCGGAATGGTCGGCACCCAGTTCGTACAGCAGTTGATGGCAATGACCAAGACCGAAGACCCTCAAATGAAGGCACAACAGCGGATGATGATGTTCATGCCGCTGATGTTCGCCTTCTTCTTCTGGAACATGCCGGCAGGGCTGGTGCTCTACTGGTTCGTCAACAATCTGCTGGGCATCGTGCAACAGCGACTAATCAACCAGCAGGCCGAGAGCTTGCCGAAGGCTGCGTAACGGGAACCTGACCATGACCGAGACACCTCGCAAACGCTTTTCCGGAAGAGACGTACTAGAAGCCATGGCGGCGGCGCGCAAGGAGTTTGGCGTCGAGCGCGGACTGATCGCTCACGAGGTGGTCGCACGGCGCGACGTTGGCCCGCTCGAGAATCCCGATGCACTGGTCGAGATCGAGGCCTGGGTCGATCGCACACGCACTCCCTTGGTGTCTCCCGAGTCGCCATCGCGAGGCCGCGGCGGTGATCGAGGTGGCGATCGTGGTGGTGGTCGCGGCGGTGATCGAGGTGGTCGCGGTGATCGTGGCGGAAGATCCGGCGGCGGTGATCGAGGTGGTCGCGGTGGCGGACGGGGTAACGATCGTGGCGGTGATCGAGGTGGTCGCGGTCATCGTGAGTCTAGTTTCGGCGCGCGCCGCGAGGAGCCCGTGCTCGAACTCGCTCCGGCCGACCCAGTAGTGTTGCTGCCACCCAAGGACGTTACCGATCCCGACACGATCTTGACCATGCTCGGGCAGGCCATGGTGAAGGGTCTCGGCTTGGATCTCACGCTCGAGCGCATCAGCCGCAACGAAGCGGGTGTTCGACTTCACTACGATGGGGGCGACGCCGGACTGTTGGTCGAGAACGAAGCACAAGGTCTCGAGGCACTCCAATATCTGGTCAACCGTATCCTTCAGAAGGACGGACGTCTCGACGCCAAGCTCACACTCGATGCGGGGGGGTGGCGTGAGGAGAACGAGCAACACCTGATGGAAGAAGCCAGGCGGATCGCCCACGAGGTCCTGCAATCGGGGGGCGACCGGGCGCTGTTGCAACCGTTGTCTCCCTACGAGCGACGATTGGTTCACATGACGCTATCGGATCTGCCAGGGGTCAAGACTTACTCCAGCGGGACCGGTTACGAGCGACGACTCCACATCGCTAGAGCGGACGAATAGGTCTTACGTCACCGCGACTCCAAACAAAAACCCCTGGGCACTGCCCAGGGGTTTTTTCATGCATGGCGAACGTGAGACCAGGCTACGGAACGGTGATATCGCACTCTTCGGTCGCGACGCGGTCGCCGGCCAGTGTGAATGACCAAGCAAGCTTGCTGTCCTTCTTGAGGTCCTTACCGGACACCGTCGCCTTGACGCGGACCTTCAAGCGGGCTCGATTGCCATCGGCAAGCAACTTTCCGTCCGTGACGATCTCATCGACCGTGGTTGTCGCGCCAAGCGCGCTATCGCCCAACAAGTAGAGCGCAATCTGCGACATGATCTCTTGAACCCGCTCCTCGTCCAGCGACAAGCTGAAACCGTTTCCCGACTGCGAGATTGCAAGCACCGGGATGCAGGTAGTGGCTCGATAAGGGAGGGTTTTTTCAATGCACTCTGGTGGCGTGAGGATTCCCGCTGGCCAGGTTGCAGGGAGGTAGATTTCGAGTGCTGGAGTGTGAAACCGAGGAACGGTGACCGGGCACGGCGGTGGGACGTAATAATCGGGCGGGATCGGATTCGGGTTTGGATGACGGAGGTTCTCTTGTTGAAGGAATTCGACCTCGCTTTGATCCCGCAATTCGAAGAAAACTACAGGGCTCGACATGCGGCGCAAGCCGCCTGTCGCGCTGATCTTCATGAGCCCTGACTGCAATTGAAAACGAGCGTCGCCGTTCAACTCGACACCCTGGGCCATGGCTTCCGAACTGAGACCTAGTCCCGCTGCCACCCCGAGCGCTACCCAAAGCTTTGTCATCGGAAAGACCTCCCATCAGTGAGACGGGCGAGAGGCTACCACGCCGGGGAATCCGCGAACAACAAACGCCCGCGAAGGCGCGGGGTTCAGACCGCGCAAATTAGGGGGTACGCGGCACCTGCCCCACCCCTGGTCACGGGAGTAGGCGGAGTTGCACCCCGCTGACGGCAGCCCCAAAGGTGCCTTCCATCCCGCCGTGGCCCAGCTCCAGCTGAAGCAAGGTCTGTTTACGCCACATCCCCCCGCCGTACCCCCCCAACTGGCCACTCTTATAGAGCACGCGATGACACGGAATCACGATCGCGATCCGGTTCATGCCGTTGGCGGTTCCCACGGC
>CAZAHQ010000203.1:0-7122 GCA_964484415.1 uncultured Acidobacteriota bacterium
GGGGTACTTGCGGATCACCAGCGGGTGTAGCTTGCGGCGCCCCTCTCCCACTGGATCGTCGATCGCATCGAGATCGGCGCGCAGTTCGTTGGCGGAGGGCCAGGCGATCCGGCGAATCGGGTCGTCCGGATCGTCGGCGCGAACCAAATCGAGATAACCCGCAGGAAAGCGAAGCGGAAGGCGACGTGCCGCGGCGCGCGAGGTGTCATTGAGGCTGACCCCCAGCCGGGCTGCAGCCGCTTGTAGAGGAACGGCGCGCGAGCCCGCCCAACGGGCGGTTTTCGAATCGGGCGGGTGCATTTGTTTATCCTTGGACCGTACCTATAATGCCGCGGTTTGCCGGTCCCGCCCCCCGCTTTCGCGGGGTCGTCACCGCCAATCGACGATTCTCATTCATGGACGACTTTGCCGAGGTGTCTTGTGTCGATCATCGATGCGACCGAAATTCGCAAGGGAATGAAAGTTCTGTGGGAAGGTCAGCCCTGTTTGGTGACCGAAGCCCAGTTCGTCAAACCGGGCAAGGGCACCGCCTTCACCCGCGCCCGCATTCGCAACATGATGACGGGTCGATCGATCGACCAAACCTACAAGGCCAGTGAGCGCGTTGAACTCTGTTCGCTCGATGAACGCGAGATGGAGTTTTTGTATCAGAGTAGCGACGAGTGGCATTTCATGGATTCGGGCACATTCGAGCAGTTGGTGATGAGCACCGACGCGGTTGGTGAGTCCGGCAAGTGGATGACCGAGAACCTCCCGGTGAAGATTCTGTTCTTCAACGACAAGCCGATTTCGATCGACCTGCCCAACTTCGTCGAGCTTCAAATCACTGAGTGCGAGCCGGCCGTCAAGGGTGACACCAAGGCCAACGCACAAAAGCCGGCGATGTTGCAGACCGGCGCCAAGGTTGGCGTTCCGATGTTCGTCGACAACGGTGAGTGGATTCGAATCGACACGCGCACCGGTGAGTACGTCGAGCGGGTCAAGCGCTGATCCCCGCGCTGCATCTGTTGCAGGCCCGAGCGCGGATTCTCGAGGGGATCCGCGTCTTCTTTTCTGAACGCGGCTTTCTGGAAGTCGAGACTCCGGTGCGCGTGATCTGTCCCGGGCTCGAACCACACCTGGTGGCGATACCTGCAGACGAGGGACTTTGGCTGCGCACCAGCCCGGAACTCCATCTCAAGAAGTTGCTGGCCGCCGGCTTTGGGCCCCTGTTCGAGTTGGCGCGTTGCTTTCGAGGCGAAGAGAGCGGTCCGTGGCATCGCACCGAGTTCACGATGCTCGAATGGTACCGCCCACAGGCAGGACTCGAAGCAATCGCCGGCGACGTGGCGGCGCTGCTGCCCTATCTGGCGCGGATCGCAGGCGCGGATGTCACGTCGATTCGAGGGTGCGATTTCAGCGCACCGATCGAGCGGCTCACGGTACGCCAAGCGTTCCAGCGTGACGTCGGCATCGATCTGGCGGCGCATCGAGAGCGTGCCAGCCTCGCTTCAGCGCTTCGCAGGAACGGGGTTGAGTGCCGCGACGACGACAACTGGGACGAGCTGTTCTTTCGTGCCATGGTCCTGCGGGTCGAGCCGCAGCTCGGTCGCGAGCGAATCACGATCTTGTCGGAATATCCCGCCTCGCAAGCGGCGCTGGCAAACGTGAGACTCGACCCGGAATGGCCCGTGGCGCTGCGCTTCGAGGTGTATGCGGGCGGCATCGAATTGGCCAACGCCTTCGATGAGTTGATCGATGCCGACGAACAGCGGCGACGGCACGAGGCCGATCGCGCCTATCGTCGAGAGCACGGACGCGAGTTGCCCAACCTCGATGAAGAGTTTCTAGCGGCGTTGGAAAGCGGGATGCCGCCGAGTGCTGGAATCGCGTTGGGAGTCGATCGATTGATCGCGTTGCTGCTGGACGTCGACGACATTCGTCAACTGACCTTCTGACGACACTCGCGGGGCCGAGCGGACTCGACCCCGCAACATGGTCGCTCAGCGCTTGTTGGCTCCAAACATCGACGGGTACAACACCCCGGCGATCGCGGCTCCTAAACACGGCGCCACCCAAAACAGCCACAACTGCTGCAATGCCCAGCCACCGACGAAGATTGCAGGTCCAGTGCTGCGTGCGGGATTCACGGACGTGTTGGTGACCGGAATGCTGATCAGGTGAATCAACGTCAGCCCCAGCCCGATCGCGATCGGTGCAAAACCTTTCGGTGCGCGATCGTCGGTGCTCCCCAGGATGATCATCAGGAACGCGAACGTCATGACCAGTTCGCAAATGAACCCTGCGCCCATCGAATACTGGCCCGGTGAGTGCTCGGCGAAACCGTTGCTGGCGAAGCCGCCGGCCAAATCGAAGCCAGCTTTGCCGCTGGCGATCAAGTACAGGACGCCGGCACCCAAGATTCCGCCGACAACCTGCGCGATGACGTACGGCACGAGCTCACCAGCGGGATGACGCTTGCCCACCACCAACCCCACGGTGACCGCCGGATTGAGATGACAGCCCGAGACGTGGCCGATCGCGAACGCCATCGTCAAGACCGTCAATCCGAATGCAAACGAGACCCCCAACAACCCGATACCGACATCGGGAAATGCAGCCGCCAACACGGCGCTGCCGCAACCTCCCAAAACGAGCCAGAACGTGCCGAATACCTCGGCACCCAAGCGATTCATCAGTGGCATATCAACCTCCAGGCCCAGTCCCGCGGCGGACTATATCAAGATCCCTCGATCCACGTAGCGCACTAGGCGTCGCGGTGCACCGTCGCCGGTGAGAACGCGGGTAGGCAGACGGCGATGTACTCGGCCCCTTCCGGTTCCGGCGTGCTGTAGCGCACCCATTCCCCGGCGTGCGTCACAACAGCTTGGCCGGCGTACACCTCCAGCACCTGTTGTTCGCTCTCCACCCGCAGCATGCCGCGCAGCACGACGGTGTATTCGTCGAACTCGGGGCTCTGTCCGGGCTCGACCCAACCAGACGGACTCTGCATCCGCGCCACGCTCAGAACCGCGGTGCCGGTGTTGACGCGGCCGATATATTCCTCGATCCGCTTGGGCTTGTTGCCTGCCGCTTCGATCACAACGGGTTTCTCGATGAGTGTCGGCATCGGTTACCTCAACATCTTCCAAGCTTTGGTCCAACGACCGGCGCGGATTCCATCGTCGATCCACAGCATTGCCAACGGCTCGAGCAGCCGCGACGCGTCGATACCGCCGCAATCGATGGCGATCCAGCCGAACGTTTCGCAGATCCCCGCGACAGTTTTCTTTGCGGCAGCGTCCTCGCCGCACAGAAACATGTCGGGCGGACCGCCGTTGAGCTGCGGCTTGTACATCAGCGCGGCGCCCACCGTGTTGAAACACTTCACGACCTTGCCGTCCGGGATCCAACGCTGCACCTGCTCGCCTCCGGAATCGGTGAACCCAAGCGCCAGTTTGGGCGCGCTTCCAGGTGCGACCGCCAGAGGATTGGTGGCGTCGATCACGACCTTGCCCGCCATCAACTTAGGATCCGCCAGCCAGAGCGCGTTCTCCGTTCCATTCCACGCGGTGGCCAACACGATCAGCTCTCCAAACAGCGCGGCGTCGCCAAACAGGCCGACGGCAACTTTCGCGCCCATCGACTTCGCCCAACTTTGCAACTCGGGCTTGGCCGGTTCGCGGGTACCGAGTTTGACGTCGTGTCCTTCGCCGATGAAGGCTCGGCTGAGTTGCTGACCGACATTGCCGCTGCCGAGGATTCCAATTTTCATGTTCCCTCCTGCCCCTTCATACAAGGAAGCACGACGCATGCTGGATCGCGGATCGGAATGACGCAATCCATGGCGATCAGCATCAGCGTCGCATCACGCAGGTCTCACTCGCCGGCCAGGCGCGCGATCGCGTCACCGCTGAGTCGATAGACCGTCCACTCGCTCATCGGCTTTGCGCCGAGGCTCTCGTAGAAACGAATTGCAGGCTCGTTCCAGTCCAACACGGCCCACTCGAATCGTCCGCAACCGCGCTCGACCGCGAGCTGCGCCAGGTGCACAAGCAACTGCTTGCCGACCCCGCGACCGCGCCAGGCCGGATCGACGAACAGATCCTCGAGGTACAAGCCGCGGCGTCCAACGAAGGTCGAGAGGTTATGAAAAAACAGTGCAAAACCGATCGGCTTATCGCCGGCCCAAGCGATCACTACCTCGGCGTTGGCCCGAGTTCCAAACAGGCTCTCGTGCAGCAACGACTCGGTGGCAACCACCTCGTGCGCGAGCCGCTCGTACTCGGCAAGTTGACGAATCAGTGCCAGCACAACACCGAGATGTTCCGGTTCAGCTTTTCTCAACTCGATCTGGGTGCTCATGGTTTCTCCGCGAACGATCGTATCCTTGCACGCCTCCGATGGCGCCCACACCCTCGCGTCGCACACCGCTGTCACTACTCATCACTGGCCTCGCTGGTGCCTGGAGCGCTGCCCAGGAAGAATCGCGACGCCCCGGGGAGCGCTGGGGGCTGATCTTGATGGTTACATCGGCAGCGTCGTTTGCCTTGATGGCGGCACTTGCCAAGAAGTTGCTCCCCGACACACCGACCCAAGCCGTGGTGCTCTCGCGCAGCCTACTGATGACCGCGATCTTCGTAGTGGCCGCACGTCGACAACATCTGCCGCTGATTGGATCCCGACCTGCGGTCCTGTTGCTGCGCGGATTGCTGGGGTACTGCGCACTGTCTTGCTATTTCTACTCGGTCCAACACTTGCCGCTCGGCGACGCGGTGTTGTTGCAGTACAGCCATCCGCTGTTCATCGCCGCGATCGCGCCGTGGTTTCTGAAGGAACGCACATCGCGCAGTCATTGGCCGCTGGTTCTGGTTGCAACGATCGGCGTGGCGCTGATCGTGGGGCCGTCGGGCGATCTTCGTGGTCAGGCCTTCGTGGGGCTGCTCGGCTCGGCCTTCGCGGGACTGGCCTATATGGCGGTGCGACAGCTCTCCCGTTCCGAGCATCCGTTGACGATCTTGGTTTGGTTCCCTGCCGCCTCGATCCCGTTCTCGTTGGTCGCTTCGATCGCGGCCGGGCGAGCGGCCCTACCGCGCGGTTGGTTCGACGTGATGGGCCACCTGGCGGTGACGGCGACGGCATTGATCGGGCAGTGGACACTGACTCAAGGCCTGGCACGCGTCGCCGCCGCCGGCGCGACCGCCGTGACCATGACCGGGCCGGTCTTTGGTTTGTTGTTCGGCCTGGTGTTGTTCGGCACGGTTCCCACCGCTTGGTCGCTGTTGGGAACTGCCATCGTGACCATAGCGCTGGTGTTGCTGACCAAGGGGCCGTCGCCGGTTCCGGTCGTTGCCGATCACAAACGGCACTGATCGCCGATAAATCGTCAATAGGGTGGCTCATCGCCGGACCCCTATAATCCGCCGCATGTTTCGAACACTGTTGGTTGCCAATCGCGGAGAGGTCGCGGTCCGTGTGGCACGAACCTGCCGCCGACTCGGGATCTCTCCGGTCGCTGTCTACTCCACCGCCGATGCCGGCGCTCCGTGGTTGTCGCACTTCGATGAGGCGGTGTCGATCGGCCCGGGGCACCCAGGCAAGTCCTATCTGAATCAGTCTGCGGTGCTGCAAGCGGCGGTTCAGGTCGATGCGCAAGCGCTGCATCCGGGATGGGGTTTCCTGTCTGAAAACGCGCTGTTCGCGACACGTGTCCAGCAACTCGGGATCGCGTGGGTTGGACCGACACCCAACTCGATTCGGCGCATGGGGGACAAGGCACTCGCCCGCGAGACCGTGAAATTGCTCGGATTGCCGACGATTCCTGGTTCGGATGGGTTGCTGCAGGACGCTGCGCAAGCACGAGCGCTGGCCGAGTCGATCGGCTATCCGGTGTTGCTCAAAGCCACCGCCGGCGGCGGCGGGCGCGGAATGCGCGTCTGTCGCAGTGCTGCCGATGTCGACGCTGCATTCGCGGCAGCATCGGGCGAGGCAGCAGCGGCGTTCGGCAACGCCGGTCTGTATCTCGAAAAGTTCGTCGAACATGGGCGGCATATCGAGTTTCAGGTGATGGGCGATCGCTTCGGTAAGGTGCTGCACTTCGGTGAGCGCGAGTGCTCGGTGCAGCGCCGCCATCAGAAGTTGATCGAAGAAGCGCCGAGCCCGGTGATCGATCGCGAAACTCGTGTTCGGTTCGGAGCACAACTGTGCGCTGCGCTGTCGCGACTGGGGTATGTGGGTGCCGGCACGATCGAAATGCTGCGCGCCTCCGATGGCGCGCTCTACTTCATGGAGATGAACACGCGCTTGCAGGTCGAGCATCCGGTCACCGAAGCGATCTGCGGTGTGGACTTGGTGGAGTTGCAGTTGCGTGTCGCCGCGGGGGAGCGGCTCGCGTTGGAGCAAGACCAGATCGAATGGTCGGGGCACGCAATCGAAGCGCGCTTGAACGCCGAAGAGGTGGCCGACGACTTCCGCCCCTCGCCCGGTACCATCACGCGGTTCGATCTTCCGACCGATCGTGGCCCAGGCAGCGTGCGCGTCGAGACACACATCACCGCGCCGGCCGAGGTCCCGCCTTTCTACGACTCGTTGGTGGCCAAGGTGATTGCTCACGGGGCGACACGAGCCGATGCGATCGCCACCTTGAAGAAGGCGTTGGCGAGCGCTCGGATCGAGGGCGTTCCCACCTCTATCCCAGCGCATCTGGCGGTGCTCGATGCGCCCGCCTTCGTAAGCGGTCAGTACGACACGGACTTGCTGAGCACGCTCGACATGTCCGGGAAGAGGAGTTGACGTGGCGCGCCTGGCCTTGCACCCAATCGGTTCTGCGCTGAACGCGGCGGCGGCAGCCGCCAATCGCGAGGCGATGAAACCGCACATCAAACGCCTGCTCGCCAAGCGCGACGCGGTGCGCGCCGGCTGGGGCGCGAGTTACGTCGAACGAGTCCACAAGAAGGGAAAGCTCACCGCGTGGGAGCGGATCGAACGGTTGATCGACAGCGCGAGCCGACCGCTCGCTGTCGGAACCCTGGTCAATGACGGCGACCTATTCGGACCTGAGCAACGGCCCGCACCAGGTGCCGGAGTGGTCACCGCGTGGTGTCGGATCGCCGGCCGCTGGACGATGGTGATCGCCAACGACAA
>CAZAHQ010000204.1:0-7114 GCA_964484415.1 uncultured Acidobacteriota bacterium
CCTTTCGACCGCGAGGCCGACTCCGTTTCCACCGCCCAGGCACAAGGAGACAACACCCTTCTGTCCGCTCTTCAGCGCATACAGCAATGTCGTCAGGCAGCGCGCACCTGACGCGCCGATCGGATGCCCCAGCGCAACGGCGCCGCCTCGTGCGTTGTGCTTCTCGCGAGGAATCTCGAGCACCTTGCCCAAGGCGACCTGCTGTACCGCAAACGCCTCGTTGATTTCGTACAACGACACCTGATCGGGGCGCCATCCTGTCTTGTTCCACAGGGCGCGAATGGTCGGCTCGGGGGTCATCAGCACCATGTCCGGCGACAGGCCGGCGGTCGCCTGTGCAGCGACGACACCCATGATCGTCAAGCCGTGCTGCTTGGCATAGCTCTCCGAGGTCACCACCAATGCAGACGCTCCATCGTTTGTGCCCGGTGCGTTTCCAGCGGTAACGCGGCCACCATCTTTCTTGAATGCTGGCTTCAGCGCCGCGAGCTTCTCGACCGACGTGTCCTTGCGCGGCGACTCATCGACCGTGATCGCGGTCACTGCTCCTTTGGCACCCGGCACATCGACCCCGATGATCTCGTCCTGGAACAGCCCGCCTTCGATCGCAGCAACCGCACGTTGGTGCGAGATGTAGGCCCATTCATCCATCTGCTCGCGGGTCACCGCATATTTGTCGGTGATCATCTCCGCCGTATCGCCCATGTGTTGATTGCTGTAGACATCCCACAGTCCATCGTGAATCAACCCATCGACCAGGCGCTGGTGACCGAGTTTGAATCCACCGCGCGCTCCAAACAGGTAGTACGGAGCATTCGACATCGACTCCATGCCGCCTGCGACGATCACCTGTGCATCACCGGCGCGAATCGCTTGGTCGGCCAGCATCACCGACTTCAGCGCGCTGCCGCAGACCTTGTTGATGGTGACGGCGCCGACACTTTCCGACAGGCCGGCGAAGATCGCTGCTTGCCGCGCCGGGTTTTGTCCGACACCGGCTTGCAACACATTCCCCATGATCACTTCCTGAACTTCACTCGCGGCAATGCCCGCACGCCTCACCGCTTCTTTCACGACCACGGCGCCAAGGCGCGGGGCGGTGATGGGTGCGAGGCCCCCCATGAAGCGGCCCATTGGCGTACGGCAAGCGCTCACGATCACAGTTCGGTCCATGGCTTTTATCCTTCTAACGGCCGATCGGCCGGGTGAGTTCAAGAGGTGTGGCAGTATACCGGCGCCGTTTCGAGGAGGCATTGGACGTAGATGCCCAAGAGCACACCCAGAACTGTGGTAGTCCAACTGAACGCGTACACGCCTTACCGGGTGTGGAGTCTCGGTGAGAGTGTCCCCGATCGGTTGGCGCGCAGTTTCCCCGAGGTCCGGGTGGTGCAATCGCGCGACGTGGAGACCTTCAGCCGATTTCTTTCGGAAGCGCACGTCTTGTTCACATGGACCCTCCCGCGACGGCATTTCGCGCGCGCGCGGCGTTTGAAATGGGTGCATACGGCCGAGGGGGGCGTTGACACCCTCTTGTTTCCCGAGCTGATCAAGAGCGAGGTGGTGGTCACGCACACGCGCGGACTCAACGCTGACACCATCGCCGATCATGCATTGGGGTTGACCCTGGCCCTCACGCGCCGCTTGGCAGAATGCCGCGATTGGCAGAAAGCAGGGCTGTGGGCTCGTGACTTGTTGTGGTCGGGCGATCGAATCCCGTTCCCGTTGCGACAGCGAGTGGCGTTGGTGGCAGGACTCGGCCCGATCGGCATGGCGGTCGCTCAGCGCTTGAAGGCCTGCGGCATGACGGTCTTGGGATTGCGGCGGCATTCCGGCGCGGACAAGCCCGACGACGTCGACGAGATGTTCGGCCCCGAACAACTCGAGGCAGCGCTGGCTCGCGCCGACGTGATCGTGCTCGCCTTGCCACTGACCCGTTCCACGAAGCACTTCCTCGACAGAGAACGGGTTTCGTTGATCAAGCCCGGTGCGCTGGTGGTGAACGTCGGACGCGGCGAGTTGATCGACGAACCGGCGCTGATCGAGGCGCTGCAGCATGGTCGAATCGGGGGCGCTGGCCTGGATGTCACTGGCGAAGAGCCGCTCCCGAAGAGCAGCCCGTTATGGACCGACCCACGCGTGTTGCTCACACCCCATGTGGCCGGCACCGACCCAGCTCACATGGAACGCGCCACGGAGTTGTTCGAGAAGAACCTCGAGCTGTTCTTGGCCGGTCAGCCGCTGATCAATGTGGTCGACAAGAAGGCCGGGTATTAGCGGCCCCGCACCGATGCGGCAGCACCCGGTCGCTTCTTTTCATTTCGGTCTTGTTCTTTCCCCTGCTCCTTCGTAGGTTTCCGCGGTCCCTGGGAGGGGATGACCCGGAGCTCCGGGCGGAGAGGATCGCGACATGCGTTTTTTCTGTTTGTACGTTGCCCTTTTGGCGGCGTCCTGCGGTGCCGCGCTCGCCTCCGGGCGAACGCCTGACTGGTGGCCCGAGTCCCAATACCCTCCCTATCTGACATTGCCGGTGGAACAGACTCACGATCCAGCCGCGCTGCTCATGCAAACCGCAAGCTTCAGCACGCGAGGCGATACCGCCAGTGCGGTGGGCGAGCGCGTCGCGAGGGCGTTGCCGGCAGCGTTGCGCGGCGCGTCGATCGAATCGGGTGGATGGCTCTTGGTGCAGTTCGCCCCCAGCGTTTCCGCTGCCGATCGGCTCGCGGTGCTGGCCCGATACGACGCGACGGTCGACAGCTACATCCCGCAAAACACGTGGCTCGCGCGTGTCGCCACCGGGTTGGTCGAGCGACTCACGCGCGAGCCGGAGGTCGCTTGGGTGGGGCGCTTCCACCCCGCTTTCAAACTCTCGCCCTTGCTCGGAATGCCGCTCCCCGACGAGGCTCCGAGCAGTGCGTCGAGCCCCGCTCCGTGGCGGCTCGACCTGCGTGTGGCGCCCGATGTCGATCTCGAGGCGCTGCGCGCACGGATCGCGTCGCTCGGCGTCAGCGTCCTCGATCTGAAGGCGCCGGTAACTCGAGTCGAAGCCGGCAACGCGGCAGCGATCGTAGCGTTGGCTGCCCTGGACGAGGTGCTTTTCATCGGCGAAACGGTCGACGCTCACATTCTCAACAACTCCAGCCGCGGGATTTGCCAAGGCGGCGCCCCGGGTGTCGAGACGGTGCACGGCAAAGGCGTACGCGGCGCCACTCAAACCGTTGCGGTGATGGATACCGGTATCGACACGCGGCATTGCTGTTTCGATGGCGCGGGCAAGATTGTCGACAATCGCGCCTGGGGTGGCGGTGTGTTGGGTGCGCTTTGCTCTGGCGATCACGGCACACATGTCAGCGGCACCGTTGCCTGCGACAACGGCGGCGATCACGACGGGTTGGCTCCAGCGGCAAAGTTGATCCTTCAAGATATCCAGAAAGGCGACACGTTTGCCTGCGCGTTCGGCTCGGTTTCGCCGCCCAATCCATTGTCCGGAGCCTGGAGCGATGCGCGCAGCCGCGGAGCGCGCGTACATTCCAACTCGTGGGGCGGTGGCGGAAACGGGTACGGCACCGATGCGCAAGCGATCGACGATTTCATGTGGCGCAATCAGGACTTCTTGATCGTGTATGCGGCCGGCAACTCAGGCTCGTCACCCGGATCGCTGGGGGCCTACTCCAACGCCAAGAACTCGGTGACCGTCGGCGGTGTCGTCAACGGCAGCGGTTACGAAAACATGTACGGCTCGTCGAGCCGCGGCCCTGCGGGAGATGGGCGCACGCTCCCCGACCTCACCACGCCGGCTCAAGGCGTCGAGTCTGCGCTCAACAACAAAACGGCGGCGAGTTGTGGTTGGACGAACTACTCCGGAACCTCGATGGCCACACCAGCGGTGGCCGGAAGCGCCGCGTTGATACGCGATTATTTCGAGCGCGGATTCTATCCGTCGGGCACGGCCAACGCGGCCAACGCGATCCAACCGAGCGCCGCAATGGTCAAGGCGACGCTGCTGATCTCGACGCGCGACATGACCGGGAGTGGAACCGGTGGTTCACGCCCCAACAGCAATCAAGGCTTCGGACGCGTGACGTTGGATGATGCACTTTGGTTCAACGGCGACCCCGCCATGCAGCGATTGGAAGTGCTCGACGATCGCAACAGCAGCACCGGCCTGACGAGTGCAGGCCAAGAGCAGACTTTCACGTTCGGCCTCAAAGCAGCCGGTGCGGTGAAGTTGATGTTGGTGTGGACCGACGCCCCGGGCAATCCGTCGGCAGCGCAGGCTCTGGTCAACGATCTCGACCTGATCGTGACGACGGCAGACGGCAGGACCTTTGCTGGTAACCAAGGGTTCTCAGGTGGCTGGACGACACAGACGTCGACCGCCGCCGATCGACTCAACAACAAAGAAGCGGTGTTCTTGCCGTCGGTGCTGCCTGGCCTGGTAACGGTCAAGGTGCGCGCGGCGTCGCTGGGCGATGTCGCGCTGCATCCGCAAGACTTCGCGCTTTTGGCCGTGGCGGCACTCGATCCGACATGTAGCGCCGCAGCGGCGGCTAGCTTGGGGCCCGTCACAGAAGAGGTGATCGGCGCCAACGTACGAGCGAGTTGGACGGCTGTCAGTGCCGCCAGCTACACCGTCTATCGCGGTACATCTCCCGACTTCATGTCGGCCAATCCCGCTCCGTATCGCACCGCTGTTCAGGACGAGGATCTCTCGACTCCGGGCGTGCAGTGGACCGACGCCAACGCTGCCGCCGACGGCAGCAACTACTTCTACCTGTTCTTCGCGGCCAACTCCTGCGGCGAACTCACGCCGTAGGCACGACGCCCGCGTCACAGGCGGCCGGTGCGCTCCCACGTCGCCAACAGCGCATCGGCCTCCGGCTTTCTTCCGGCTTGTTCCAACGTGCGAGCCAGCGCTTTCGCGACGCGATCGGTCGGCGGTATCACCGACGCGTACTCGCGGTACAACGAGATCGCTTTGTCGTAGTGGCCGCGGCGACGCTGCAACCCCGCCAAGCGCCACAATGCCTGCGACGTCGCGGCGGCGTCCCCCAACGCGAGCGTCTCGGTCAAGATCTTGGCCGCATCGTCGAGGTCATTCTGTGCGGCGCGCGCATCGGCCAAGCGGCACCGCGCCGTGATGTTGCCCGGGTCGCTGTTGACGATCACCCTCAGCCGCGTTTCAGCTTGCACGAACTGACCACGTGACAGATCGAAGGAGGCGAGCTGCAGTTCGGCCTGCTTCTTGATGCGATCTTTCGGATCGGGCAGATCGCGCCCCACGACCGCCGCAGCATCGGCCGCCTGCCCGGGACCCTTCGCACCTTGGAAGTAACCCAGGCTCCGCAGTCGGTCGAGTTCCTCTTCACTGACCGAGTGCGGCAGATCGGCAGCTTGATCGACTCGAGCGTCGCTCAGCAGGCTTGCGAGGCGGTCTGCGACAGTCTTGTCTTGTTCGGCCAGATTGGTGCGCTCGTCGCGATCGGACTCGATGTGGTACAGCTCCGATCGCGGGGCTTGGATGAACTTGAAGGCGCGGCTGCGCGCAGAAGCCAAAGGCGCCCAACCGAACTCGATCTGCGAGAAATGACTCTCTGAGAAGACTGCTTCGTGACCTGTGCTTGCCACGCCGCGCACGAGGCCCCACCAACTCTTGCCGTCGGTAGGGTCGGGAGCCGGTTGTCCCAGCGCGTCGGCGATGGTCGCGGCGAAGTCGACCGTCCCCACCACCTCGGGGATTCGTTTGCCTCCCGCGATGGCACCAGGATAGCTGACCACCAACGGCACCCGGATCGTTTCGTCGTACAGGAACACTCCATGCGTCAACTCGCCATGCGTCATCAGTCCTTCACCGTGATCGGCGGTCACGATCACGAGTGTCTGGTCGAATTGACCGCTGGCACGCATGGCCGCGAACAATCGCTCGAGTTGGTCGTCGACGTAAGCGATTTCGCCTTTGTAGGCGGCGATACCGTCGGCATTGGGAGATAGGTATTCCGGCGGCGGATCGTACGGATCGTGGGGATCGTAGAAATGAAGAAACAGAAAGAACGGCTTCGCGCTGTCTTGCTGCAACCAGGTCAGCGCATGATCGACGACGTCCGAGGCGCGGCGAAACGGCATCTCGTAGACATCGTCCCCTTTGATCGAAATGGCGTCGTCGTACTGTGCAAACCCTTGCGACAACCCTGATGCCTTTACCAACGGGTATCCCGCCACGACGGCACCGGTGCGAAAACCTGCCGACGACAGCCGCTCGGCGATCGTGTCGAATCGGTCCTCGAGTTTGTAGAGCAGGTTGTGCCGTATCCCCAATCGCCAGGGGTTGAGGCCAGTCAACATCGACGCGTGAGCGGGAAGTGTGATCGGCGCTGGACTGATGGCCGCTTCGAAAAGTGCTCCCTGTTGGGCCAGGGCATCGAACGTCTCGGTTCGCGCGTTGGCCGCGCCGTAGCAACCAAGGTAGTCGGCGCGGAGCGTGTCGACGCTGATCAGCAGGACGTTCTTGGGAGGCTGGGGTGGTGCTGCGGGCGCGGTCTTGTTGCCGGCACCTCCGCAGCCCGCGATCACCAAGAAAACCATCAGTTGTGCGGTGCGCTTGACCATGAGACGCGGATTCTACCGCTGTTGGCGGGGCCTCCGAAAAAACCCCTGTATTTCAAGCCTCGTCGCGCCGGCTCGAAGCCCGTGCGTGGCGGGCTGCGAACGGCACGGGCCGCCTCCCCGCCGCACGATCACCGCACGAGATGCTGGAGCGCAACCTCGCTCGTCACCGTTTTGCTTGCAAATCGCGAGAATGGAATCGATCGGATCGCAGCCTGAAACGATCGTCGCGATCGCGTGGAATGCGGGCGCGCCCCCACGACGACGCTCGCTTTACACACCCCGACGCGCTGAACGCCGTTCGCGAGTTCATCGGGACCAAGTACGGCAAAGACGCGTTTCCGGCCGAGCCGAACGTCTTCAAGTCCAAGAAGAACTCGCAGGACGCCCACGAGGCGATCCGTCCGACGTCGCTCGAGCACACCCCCGAGACGGTGAGGAAGCACCTCAAGGACGAGCAGTTCAAGCTCTACAAGCTCATCTGGGATCGCTTCGTCGCGAGCCAGATGAAAGA
>CAZAHQ010000205.1:0-7107 GCA_964484415.1 uncultured Acidobacteriota bacterium
CAGTGCGTTGCGCTGAACGTAGGTCCCGACCAACAAGCCGCGAGGATCCAACCCGAGGGTGGCACCAAGTGACGCGAGCAACCCGGCCAACCCCACCGAGAGTGCAAGCAGCGCCACATACTTCGACAGCTCGAGCAAGGCGGTGCGTTCGCGACCGATGCGCCGCTGCAGGTCACTGAACCGCGACTCGATCCAGCGTCGATCGGCAACCACCATCGCCGCCATCGCCAACGGCCAGATCATCAGCGCCAAGCCGGGAGTCGCGGTGCCGTGCGTGCCGTTGAGCCAACCCTTGAAGTCGGCGTCGAACATCAAGCGCTCGAGCAGCGTGCCGATCCGCGTCAAGCTCACGACGCCGAACGCGACGACGACGATCATGACGATCGTTCGCGGCCAACCCTCCCAGCGCAGCGTCCAACGTGCCGGCAACGCCTGCCACAAATAACCGAAGCCGAGTGCCACCGCCGGCACACCCACGAAGGCAACAACGACGCCCGTCGTCCAGTGTTCGACGAACGGCGCCATTACCAGCGCTGCGACAAACCCCAACACCACGCTCGGGAGCGCGGCCATCATCTCGATCGCAGGCTTGATGACGGCGCGGGTTCGGCGATCGAGAAACTCGGAGGTGTAGATCGCCGCGCCCAGTGCAACTGGCACGGCGAACAACAGCGCGTAGAGCGTGGCTTTCATCGTCCCGAAGATCAGCGGGATCAGGCTGTACTTCGGCTCGAAGTCGTCGGTACCGCTCGACGATTGCCAGGTGTAGGTCGGCTCGGAATACCCCTCGTACCAGACCTTGCCGAAGATGCTCTTGAATGTGACTCCTGGATGTGGGTTCGTGAGATCGTAGAGCGCCGCGTGACCATCGCGTGCCAACGCGAAGATCGCGTCGTTTTTGCTGCCCAACTGCAGCGCTGCGATCGGTCCTGCCGGCACCAACGCTGCTCGGGCAAGTTGTTGCTCCGAGGTCAGGTAGTGCACTCCGATCTCGCCACGTTCGTCACCAACGATAAAGGTCTTGTCGCGCGATGAGACAGCGATCGAACGAATTGCGGCCGTGGAAGGCTCGAACTCCTTGGCGCGGACCAACGCGAATCCATCGACTCCGGCACCCTCTCGCCGGATCCGAAACCACCCGAAGAGACCGCCGCGAGAATCGCCCGCAACCAGCGACTGCTCACCGTTCATGAAGGCGACCGCCGTCAGTTCGGTGCCGGCATCGGGCAATAGATCGACGCGTTCGGCCAGAACCGGTGCTTCGCCGCGCAACTCCCATCGCAGTGTGGTGCCGTCCGGCCAAGCGAGATAGAGCTGATCGCCCACCGCGGTAAGCAACACGAACGCCGGCTCCGCCGCCGGCCGGTCGGCGGGTAGCGGGATCGGCGTCAAGCGACTCGTCAGTTGCTGTGCCCCAGTCGCCATATCCTCGCGCGACTCCACCAGCACGACCGACAAGCTCCCGTCGTTACGATAGGAAGCGACGCGAGTGTCCTCGCCGTTGCGGCGAGACTCGATCAGCGTAACGGCGGCTTTCGAACCGTCGATCGGCAGCGGCGGGCTGAGTTCGAGAGTGGCGGCAACGCGTCGAAACTCTCCCTGCGGGCTCATCTCGATCACGCCCTCGCCGTCGTCGAGCAGACCACCGGCAGGCAAACTTCGCATCGCAGCGGAAATGTCGGCCGGCGCCAGGAATGACGTGGAGTAGTCGAGGCGACCGAGTAGCACGCCGCCGTCAGCAAGACCCAACGCGAAGCTGCCGTCACCGTAACTTGCTTTGGCCGTCACCGCTGCGGAAGCCGGCAGTGCCTGCCGTTGTGTCAGTACCTTGCCGGTCCGCGCTTCGAAGACGGTCAACTCGCCGGATCGGGTCAGCGCACTTCCCATCACCCGGTACTCATCGACGCGCGCCTCGATCAAGTTCTCGAGCCGGCTTGCATCGAGCAACGCAAACGCGGCTCGCTGGTCGACTTGCGCGCCGCGAAACAACGGCCAGACCACGGCGGTCAGATACACCATGATCCCCAGCACCGTGGCGATCACCGCGATACCACCCACCTTGATCACGGCGGTAGTGATGCGATCGACCAGCACCACCGCCTTGCGAGTCTTGCGAGGCCGGCGCGTTCGTCGTCCCGGCCCCGCTGAGATTTCGGCTCCGCTCATGCCTTTCCCGTAATCGGTAGTCCTTACTTCAGTCCGAGCTTCTGTCGCTCCGCCCCGAGAACCTTGGCTGTCAGGGGGAAGTAACCGTCCTTGGTAACCGCCTCTTGCCCCTGGAAGCTCAAGACGTAAGAAAGGAATTCACTGCGCAGTGGGTCGAGCGGCTGGTTCGGCTGCTTGTTGACATAGATATAGAGGAAGCGCGCCAGGGCATAGGTGCCGTTGTAGGCATGCTCGATATCGGCGGCGACGCACTCAGCGCCGTCTTTGGCGGAGATCGACACTGCTTTCACGTCGGCGGTCTTGTAGCCGATGCCGCTATAGCCGACAGCAAACTTGTCGCTCGCCACGGCCTGCACCACCGCCGACGAACCGGGCTGCTCCTTGACGCTGTCCTTGTAATCACCCTTGAACAGCGCGTGCTCTTTGAAGTATCCGTAGGTCCCCGAAGCGCTGTTGCGTCCGTAGAGGCTGATCGGCTTGTTGGCCCATTCACCCTTCAACCCCAGATCGCCCCAGGTCTTGATCTCCTTCGACGAACCACCGCGACGGGTCTTGGAGAAGATCGCGTCGACTTGTTGCAACGACAGACATTGCAACGGATTGTCCTTGTGCACGTAGACCGCCAGCATGTCGATCGAAGTCTTCACCGAGGTCGGCTTGTAGCCGTACTTCTTCTCGAACTTGTCGACCTCTTCCGCCTTCATCTCGCGCGACATCGGGCCGAATTGGGCGGTTCCGGCCTCGAGCGCTGGTGGCGCCGTCGACGAGCCCTTGCCTTGGATCTCGATCTTCACGCTGGGATAGAACTTTTGAAACGACTCGGCCCAGAGTGTCATTTCGTTATTCATGGTGTCGGAGCCTTCGCTCTTCAGGCTGCCCGACACGCCGGAGCTCGGCTTGTATTGCGGGATCGACTTGTCGACGACGACGGCTTGCGCGAATGCGGCGGTACTTCCGACGGCAACCAACACAAGCACGCTGCTGAGTGACGTGAGTTTCATGTTTCGAGGTCTCCTATTCGACCGTGATTTCCACCTGTCATCGCCGTCCATTCCGACGGGTGCAAGTCACCCGCCTGTGACGCTCCTGCGACAACGGTGTGAACAACCGGCCCCGGTGTAGCCCCGATCGCAGGGAGTCTAGGGGGCCCGTGTGACGACGAAGTGACAGGTCTGGGCGGAGCCGGTCGGCCTCCGCCCTCCCCTGTTCCGTGGTCCGCAGACTAGAAGATGAACTGCAGTTGGAGCCGAGCTTCCGTGGTGGTATCGACATTCGCCACCAGGGCCTCGTCCTTGATCCGCCGCAGGTCGCCTTGGAGTTTCAGCGCGTGCTTGTTGATGAACCAGTTGAGCGCCAAGCCGTCCTCGGTGCGTGTATTGCGGTCCAGATCGAGGTTCGGGTCGTACTCGGCATGGCGCAGCGCGACCTCGAACTTCTGTGGGATGAAGAAGTACCCGACCTGAAGCCCCAGACCGTCGGAGTCGACATCGACGCCGGGCAACTGCGGCTCACGGGTGCGCCGGTGATACTCGCCGAAGGCACTGAAACCCTTGAACTTGAAGACCAGATCACCGCCCCACTGGGTTTGGTCGAAGTTCTTGCTGTCGTCGGCCAGAGTGTCGGTGAAGTTGTTCCGCTCCCACTGCCCGGCGATCGCCAACAGCGGGTGATCGGTGCTTTCGAAATCACTCTCGGAGTATTTGACATCACCCCAGGGCTGGTACGTCACGCGCGCATCGTATTGATAGCGGACGTTGTCGTTCTCACTCTTGTTGCGCCCGTTGCCGTTGAAGACACCGAGACGCCAATCGATCTTGTTGTTCAAAAGCCCGCCCGAGAACTGCAATCCCTGATCGCCACCCTTGGCAAACTCGTCGCTCACCAGCGATCGATCGACGAACTGCTGGGAGCCCGATGAGGTGAGCTGCTCACGGCCATACGGCACCTTGAATTGTCCCGCTTTGACGTTGAACAGATTGCGCCCTTTGGTCACGTCGTAGTTGAAGTAGACCCACTCCACCGGGCCGGTGGTTTGATCGGTCCAAACGAATTGGGCTTCATAGGTGAAGTACGGGACGTAGAACCATCCCTCGAACTTGGTCTTGGCGCGACGGATCCTGAAGGCGCCCTTGGCGTTCTTGGTCTCGTCTTCCGGATCGTTGAGCGTGTAGCGCACCTGGATTCGGTTGGACAACACGATCTGTGCCTTCTCGAAGCTGAAAGTCGTTTTGCCGTCCTTCCAAGCGATCGATGGGGCGAAGGGCGGTGCCGGCTTCTTGATCACTTCGCCAGGGACATTGTGTTTGAAGTTGTAGAGGTGAATCGCCTCTTCGGTGTCGAAAACCATCGTCTCGCCGTTCGGTCCGGCGCCGATCCGGACGATCGACTTGCCGGCATCGCCGGTCTTGACCCAGTTGTCGTAGGCCACCATGTCGTTGAACACGAAGATCCGACCGTCTTTGGCAATCTCTTGGTAGAAAAACCCCTGTGCTTGTGCGGCTGCGATCGATACCAGCGCCATGAGCACGGTGATGGTGGCGCGCGTCGCGCGGCGCCATGACTGACTGACACGATTCATCACTCCTCCGTAGGCATCTCTGCCGTTTTCGCCGGGGCCATCAAAAGCTCCAGGCGTGAACGACGTGCTACGAAGGGGTCACAGCGTGGTGACAACTGGCTGCAAAGGGCGGAAGACGACCGGTTCGCTGGTCACATCCCGCCCAACGTGTGACAAGGGCGCTACGGACGGCGCGCGTTTCGCCTGCGCCGGTAGACCAGCGTCGAGATGGCCAGTACCGCGATCAAGAGCCACGGCACCAGGTGCAACGGCTCAGTCAGATAGTGTTTCGCTGTATCGCCCTGTCCCGACTCGCCGTGGCCGGGATGTGAGAACGCAAGATCTGCCCCCGACAACAGCATGGTCGATGTCAGTGCCACAAGCCTCGAACGAGTCACGCGGTCCTCCTGATCTGCGGTCGCACTGTAAACCGGCTTCCCCGCTCCCCGCATCTGAAATCGGGATCCAAATGGCCCGGTGTCGGATCGGACGCGCTCTGCCTACAATCGCGGCGTGTCCTCCCCGGCCGAACCTCACAAGCGCCGCCCCCTCGGCGACCCATTGCAGGTCAACCTGCGTTGGCTCGTGCGAATGCTGCTTTTGGTGGTGGTGCTCCCCAACGCCGTGCTGACCGCTCTGGGGATTGTCGCGATCATCACGCGGCAGGAAGTTCGTGAGCTCGTGTTCGGCATCCTGGTGGTGACATTCGCGGTTTCGGTAATCGCGGGGTCGTTTCTGTTGTTCTTTCTGGCTCGGCGGGGTGCTCGATTGGCCCGGATCCAAGAGACGTTCTTATCGCACATCAGCCATGAACTGCGCACACCGCTGGCTGGGATCCGCCTCCATACCCAGATTCTCGAAACCGAGCAGCAGGACCCAGATGCGCGCCTCTCGCTCGAAGCGATCCGCCGTGAGACGGGGCGAATGCAGGAACTGGTCGAGCGGTTGTTGGCCTGGCGACAGGTTCGCTCACCGAAGAGCTTCTATCGCCGCGCACCGATCGCGGTGCATGAGGTGGTCGACCGCGTCTTGACCCTCACCGCTCATCCGCCACAACTGAAGCTGCGGGTACGGCACCCTGACGCGATCTTTTTGGGAGACCTCGATGCATTCGCAGAGGCAATCGCCAACTTGGTCCACAACGCCATCAAATATGCCGGTGCGGAAGGCCCGATCGAGTTGACCGTGCAAACCTTCCAGCGGCGCGTGATCTTCTCGGTCTGCGACCGTGGGCCAGGTCTGCCGCCGGATGTCGGCGAGCGTCTGTTCGATCCGTTCTTTCGCTATGTTGCTCCGGATCGCCCCGACCCCGGCGGCTTGGGTCTGGGACTGGCGATCGCGCAGGAGATCGCCCGCGCCCACGGCGGCCGCCTGGCCACGATGCCTCGCCGAGGCCGCGGCACACGCTTCTACATCAGCGTCCCACTGGAACGAGCATGAGCGCGCGCATCTTGGTAGTGGAAGACGACTCGTCGCTGCGCGACGGGCTGGCCTTGGTTCTCCGCAAGAATGGCTACGAAGTGCTCACCGCCGTTCGGGGGCAGGACGCGCTGAAGATCGTGCGTGAGCAATCGTTGGACTTGATGATTCTCGATCTGATGCTGCCTGGACTCGACGGCTCGTATGTGCTCGAACATGCACGGCGCGAGGGCCACCTGATTCCAGTGATCATCTTGTCGGCACGCACCAGTGTCGAGGACAAGATCCGCGGTTTGCGCAGCGGCGCCGACGACTACGTGACCAAGCCGTTCGATCTGGGTGAGCTGCTGACTCGAGTGGCGGTTTGCCTGCGGCGCGTGCGACCGCCGGAGACGGTGCGCGTCGGCGAACTCGTGGTCGACTTGGCGGCTCGCACCGCCACACGACAGGGCGAACCGTTGCGCCTCACACCCAAGGAGTTCGATCTGCTCGCATATTTCTTGTCGCAACCGGGCAAGGCTCTCGGTCGCGGCAAGATCTTGGAAGAGGTTTGGGGTAGCGATTACAGCGGTACCAAGCGCACCGTCGACAACTTCGTGCGCGCCTTGCGAACCAAGATCGAGGACGACCCCGAAGCGCCGAAATACATCCAAACGGTGCGCGCGCGCGGCTACCTGTTCGATCCACGCGGGGCGTAATGGTCGTTAGGGTAGAATGCGCCCCGCCTTCACTTCCTCGAATCGGTCGTTCCCTTCCTTCTCATGACTGACCACCGCGCGGCCAGCGGAAAGGATGCGCGGCGTCCCGTCCCAGCTCGGCTGTCCCGACGCGCCGTTGTCGAGGAATTGGGTCTTGAGTTCCCATGCGCTGCCGTTCCAGAAGTACGCGCGTAAGCGGACGTTTGCCCCTTCGGTGGTCACTTCGCACCGGAACGACCACGGCGCTGACGGCAACGTCAGATCGAC
>CAZAHQ010000206.1:0-7106 GCA_964484415.1 uncultured Acidobacteriota bacterium
CAGCGCGATCGCAAACGCTGCTGACGAGGGATCGCCGGGGACATCCAGATCGAGTGGCGAGAGCGCAGCATTCCCGCCCGTGACACGAACGACCCGGGCGCCTTCCGTCTGCAGCGGTGCGCCCATCGCGGCGAGCATCCGCTCGGTGTGATCGCGCGATGCGGCCGGCTCCTCGATCACGCTGGTGCCGGTTGCTTGCAAGGCGGCAAGAATCAGTGCGCTCTTGACCTGCGCGCTCGCCACCGCGGTCGAGAGGTTGGCCGCCCGCAGATCGCCACCGTGAACGATCAGTGGCAGTCCGTCGCCACCTTCGAAACGGGCGCCCATGCGCGAGAGCAATTCGGTCACGCGTTTCATCGGGCGGCGTGAGAGCGAGGCATCACCGTGCAAACGAAAGCGCCCTCGCCGTGCCGCAAGCAATCCCAGCAACAAGCGCGCGCTCGTTCCAGAGTTACCGCAATCGCCGTCGACGAGCGTGCTGGAGCTTGATTGGTCCAGTCCGCGCCAACCGCGCCCTTCGACGACCACTGTCTCGCCCTCGTCGCGGACCTCGACTCCGGTCGCTTCGAGCACACGACGCGTGGAACCGACATCGGCGCCGCGCGACAACCCGCGCAAGCGCGATTTCCCGCTGGCCACGGCACCGAACAGCAGCGCGCGGTGACTGATCGACTTGTCACCCGGGACACGAAACGTGCCCTGCAGTCGATGTCGTGGTGAAAGCTGCCTCAACGGGTCCCTCGTACGTCGATCGGGTCTCGCGCGCGCTACGTTACATCCGCCGACCGACTGCTTCTGCAACTCGGGTGAGATCTTTCATCATCGCGGCGAAGTCCGGCAGGGTCATCGATTGGCGTCCATCGGAGAGCGCGTGCTCGGGATCGGGGTGCGCCTCGACGATCAACCCATCGGCCCCAGCGGCGATCGCCGCGCGGGCCAACGAGCCGACCCACTCGCGACGCCCGGCGGCGTGACTCGGGTCGACGATCACGGGCAAATGCGTGCGCTCTTTCAAGACCACCACCGCACTGATGTCGAGCGTGTTGCGCGTCGAGTTTTCGTAGGTGCGAATACCGCGTTCGCAGAGCACGATCCGCGGATTGCCGTTGGCGGCAATGTACTCGGCCGCCATCAACAACTCCTCGACGGTGGCCATCATCCCGCGCTTGAGCAAGACCGGTTTGGATTGAGCGCCGCAGGCGGCCAGCAACCGAAAGTTCTGCATGTTGCGCGCACCGATCTGCAGCATGTCGGCGTAACGCGCCACCAGTTCGACATCTTCCGGCGCGACCACCTCGGTGGCGAATCCTAGTCCGGTGACATCGCGCGCCTTGGCCAGCAGTTTGAGTCCCTCCTCGCCCAGTCCCTGAAAACTGTAAGGCGAGGTCCGCGGTTTGAAGGCACCACCACGCAACAGTCGCGCGCCGCCGGTCGCAACACCGCGCGCTGCGGCGAGCAGTGACTCCTCCGACTCCACCGAGCACGGCCCTGCAATGACCACGACTTCCTCGCCACCGAACGCGACACCGGCAACCTTCACGCGCGAGGAGTCGGGGTGATGCGCTCGGGACACCAAGGGATACGGGGGCGTGTCGCGACGCACATGTGCAACACCTGGCATCGAGGTCAACAACGCGACCAACGCCTCATCGGCTCCACCGATCACGCCGACCAACGTGGTATCGCCGCTGACGCTGACCTGAACGCGTAAGCCTTGCGCTTCGAGGAACCGCACGATGTCGGTCTTTTCGCGCAGACCGCACTGCGGGGACAGGACCGCAATCATGGCCGTTCTCCTGCTGAACTGTGAACACGTAGCGACCGCAGAAACGCGGCAGGGTCAGCGCCGCGTTCGAGGCATTCGATCAACGCCGAGCCGACGATCACACCATCGGCCGGTGGCGCCAGCCGTTGCACATCAAGAGCGCTGCGCACACCGAACCCCGCCATCACCGGTACCTTGGCCACACTCTTCACGCGTTGAAGGTAGGCGACGACCGAAGGCTGATCGGCCACCGCGCCGCCCGTGATGCCGGTAACGGTCACCGCGTAGACGAAACCGCCGCTGCTTTGACAGAGCATCTCCAATCGTTCCTGCGGTGTGACCGGCGTCACGAGCTGCACCAGCGCCACACCGGCGCGATCGAGCGGGGCGCGCAGCTCCCGCTGCTCTTCGAGCGGAAGATCGGGAATGATCAGGCCCGACACGCCGGCCGCGCGCAGATCGGACACGAGCCGCTCCAGACCGTAGGCCAACAGCGGGTTGAGATAGCTCATCAACAACAGTGGCGCAGGCGGCGGTGCGGGCAGCGCACGCAATGTTTGTAGAATCCACTCCAGCGTCACACCGTGCTGCAGCGCCACGTGACTGGCGCGTTGCACCGTCACGCCATCGGCCATCGGATCGGAAAACGGCACGCCGATTTCCACCACATCGGCCACGCCGGCCACCGCAGAGAGCACGGCCGCGAACGATGATCGATCGGGAAAACCGGCTGTAAGAAACGCGGCCAGCGCAGGATGAGACGAACGCTGCGCCGCTTCGATCGCACGACGGATGGTGGCGTCACCGGTCATCGGCCGGCCTCGAGCAGCGCCGGCATGTCTTTGTCGCCACGTCCCGACAAGCCGACCACGATCATCGAACCTGGATTCTGTCGTGCGAAACGACGCGCACCGGCCAAGGCGTGCGCCGTTTCGAGTGCCGGCATGATTCCTTCTCGCGCGCAGCACGCGTCGAACGCATCGAGCGCCTCGTCGTCGCTCACCGTCTCGTAGCGCACGCGACCGATCCGCGCCAACAGCGAATGCTCGGGACCGACGCCGGGATAGTCGAGCCCTGCGGAAACGGAGTGTGTCTCTTGCACTTGGCCGTGAGCGTCTTGCAGTAACAACGAGAGGCTGCCGTGCAGCACGCCGGGAGTGCCGGCCACGATCGTCGACGAGTGATCGCCGAGATTCATGCCGCGTCCTCCCGCTTCGCAGCCGATCAGTTGAACGCTGCGGTCGGCGAGCAACGGATGGAACAGCCCGATCGCATTGCTCCCTCCCCCCACGCAGGCAATCGCCGCGTCAGGTAGCCGGCCGTGTGTCGCCACCATCTGCGAGCGCACCTCGCGGCCGATCACGCTCTGCAGCGTGCGCACGAGCCACGGGTACGGATGTGGCCCGACGGCGGAGCCGAGCAGGTAGTAGGTTTCATTGGGGTCGCTGACCCAATCGCGCAACGCTTCGTCGATTGCGGCGCGCAATGTTGCATCGCCCTGTTCGACCGGCACCAACTCTGCACCGAACCGTTTGATTCGCGAGGCGTTGGGCGCTTGCCGGCGCACATCGATTGAGCCCATGTAGACGCGACAGGGCAATCCAACGCGTGCACACGCCGCGGCGGCCGCGACACCGTGCTGACCGGCGCCGGTTTCCGCGATGACGCGCTTGGCTCCCATTCGCTTGGCGAGCAGTGCCTGGCCGATCGCGTTATTTATCTTGTGTGCGCCGGTGTGTGCCAGGTCTTCGCGCTTGAAGTAGATCGTTGCGCCCCAGTCGGCCGACAGTCCTCGCGCGGCGCACAACGGCGTGGGCCGGCCAACCCAGTCGGAAAGCTCGGCTTCCAGCGTGCGCGTGAACGGCGGGTCATGGAGCGCCGCACGAGATTCGCGCTCCAGCCGTTGCAACGCACCCATCAACGTTTCGGGCACGAAGCGCCCGCCGAACGGACCGAATCGGCCCGCGGCGTCGGGCAAGGCACCATCGATCAGCGCCTGCAAGAGCGCGGCGGCATCGAACGTGGTGCCGGCAGAACTCACGTGGCCGACTCCTTCAAGCGATGAACCGCAGCGCGCACCACGCGCACGAAGACACCGCAAAGTTTGGGATCTTTGATTCCGGGTGCCGACTCGACGCCGCTGGACACGTCGACCACGCGCGGTCGCACGCGCTCGATCGCTTCGGCCACATTTCGTGCATTCAAACCGCCGGCCAACCACAACTCACCGTGCTGCGCGAGTTGAGCGGCACGCTCCCAGTTGGCAATTTGGCCTTGTCCCGAGATCTCACTCTCGATCAAGAGTTGCCCGTGACGCGCAAACAGCGCCTCGGCTCCGATCGCGGCACCACGAACCACGGGGACCAGCAACGACTCACCCAGCGACGGCAAGCCGGCCTCATCGCGATCATCGGTTTGCACGTAGTCGGGTTCGAACGCCTCGAGCACGGCGGACACATCGGCACGCGTCGGCTGCCGGAACACTGCCACGGCACCGACGTGCGCCGGTAGTCGCGCAGCCAATGCGGCGGCCTGGGCAACCGTGACCTGACGCGGCGACGTTGCAAACACAAACCCCACCAAGTCGACGCCCGCTTCCAACGCCGCATCGAGCGATGATTCGTTGGCGATGCCGCAAATCTTGACCGAAACCCTCTTCATCAGTTCCGCCTCGCCGCAGCTCGTCCGGCTGCGAGCATCGAGCGCAACAGCGCGGCCGGATCGTCGGCCCGCATCATCGCCTCGCCCACCAGCGCCGCACGATAACCGCACGCCGCCCAGCGCGCAGCGTCTTGGGATGTCGATAATCCCGATTCCGCCACGCGGCTGAACTCTACAGGGAACTGGTCTGCCAGCCGTGACAATCTCTCGAGATCGACCTGCAAAGTGACCAAATCCCGGGCGTTGAGACCGGCCAAGCGGGGTTTCGGAACCCGCTCGACCAGCGCAGCCAAACGCGCAAGGTCGGCGGCATCGAACGCTTCCCAAAGCACAAACAACTGGGCCTCAGCCGCAACGTCGGCGAGCTCGCCCAACAGGCTGTCGCTGAGCATCCGCACAATCAGCAGAACGCCGCTCGCGCCGCAGGCACGGGCTTCGAAGAGTTGGTAGGGATCGACGATGAAATCTTTGCGCATGACCGGGGCGGCACCGGCCCGCGCCGCTGCCGCAAGCAAGTCGATCCCACCACCGAAACGCGACGGTTCGGTGAGCACCGAGATCGCGCAGGCGCCCGCCTCTGCATAGATCACGGCGCGATCGCGTGCCTCGGTAGCGCTCATGCGCCCGGTCGCGGTCAAGGCTCCGCGCGCCGGTGATGACGGTTTGATCTCTGCGATCAGATCGAAGCCGCCCGCCGAGAGTTGCAACGGCGGCGGCGTAGCGGTCGCCATCGCTCGCATGCGAAGAGCGGCCAGCGGCTCGCTCAGCCTGGCCGCGTCGACGCGTGCGCGGCTGCCGAGCGCCATCTCTGCGAGAAAATCACTCATCGCCGGCGGCACTCTCTGGCCGCGCTCTCTCGACGCGCTCTGTATGGCCCGACTGATTCGCGGTGGCTCATCGTGCTCGACTCGAGTCGAGCATTTCGACCACGCGCGTGGCCGCGCCGTTGTCGATTGCAGCCGCCGCACGCTCCACGCCTCGCGCCGTATCGCTCTCGAGCCCAGCGACCTCCAGCGTCAGCGCAGCCCCCAACAGCAATGCGTCGCGATGCGCACCTGGCTCGCCGGCCAACACGTTGCGTAGCGCGTGTGCGTTGTAGGCGGCATCGCCACCCTGCAACTCCTTTTCAGTCGAACGCCGCAAGCCGAGCGATTGCGCGTCGCGCACCGCGGATGACACCTTGCCCGGCCGTACATCCAACAAGAGAAACTCCGCCGCCGGAGTGGCCTCGTCCCAGCCGTTCAAGCCGTGCACCACGAACACCCGCTCGATCGGCAATCCTTTCAGTGCCTCCGCCATCAGTTGGGCCACGTTCAGATCGTACGCACCGATCACCGCGAACGGCGTGGCTGCTGGGTGACACAGCGGTCCGAGAATGTTGAACACCGTGCGGGTCGCCAAGGCGCGACGCACCGGCCCGATCGCGCGCAGTACCGGATGATGTGCCGGCGCATGCAGGAAGGTGAAGCCGCACGCTTGTAGTAATCGGCGCGCCTCGTCGGGAGCAAGCGGCAAACTCAAGCCAAGTGCCGCCAACAGATCGGCGCTGCCTGCTTTGCTGCTGATCGCGTTGTTACCGTGCTTGGCGACTCGCGCGCCGGCCGCCGCGGCCAAGATCGCAGCGCCGGTCGAGAGATTGAAGCTCCCCGAACCATCGCCGCCCGTTCCCACGACATCGACCAACGGCGCGCCGTTCCCCAGCTCGGGTTTGATGGCACGCGCACGCATCGCGCGCGCCATGCCGCGAATCTCCTCCGCCGTTTCGCCTTTGGTGCGCAGTGCGGCAAGCAACGCGCCGGCCATCGCAGGATGCGTGGCGTCATCGACCAGAAGATCGAACAGTCGGCCCGCTTGGTCTTCGGTGAGCGAGCGGCCATGCGCGAGCCTGTCGAGTAGTTGATTCATGCGCCGCTCACGGCGGATCGAGTTCCAAGAAGTTGGCGAGCAATCGATTCCCTTCGGGGGTCAGCACGCTCTCGGGATGAAATTGCACCCCCTCGGCGGGGAGCGTCTTGTGCCGCACGCCCATGATTTCCCCCTCCGACGTGTACGCTGTGATCGCCAGCGTGTCGGGCAGTCCTTGCTCTTGAACCATCAGCGAGTGATAGCGGCCGGCGGCGAACGGGTTGGGCAATCCGAGGTAGATGCTGCGGCCATCGTGATAGACCGGCGACGCTTTGCCGTGCATCAAACGCGGCGCGCGATCGACCACACCGCCAAGCACCATCGCCAGCGCTTGATGTCCCAAGCAAACTCCCAACACCGGAATGCGCGGCAGGAACGCCTCCATCAGCGTCAGCGATACTCCGGCGTTCTCCGGGCGCCCCGGCCCAGGCGAGATCACCAGGTGCGAGGGCTGTAGGTCTTTCGCCTCGGCAACCCCGATCGCATCGTTGCGCCGCACCGTAACCTCGGCGCCGAGCGTCAGCAGCGCTTGGACCAGGTTGTAGGTGAACGAATCGTAGTTATCGACGAGCAGAACGTGCGGCTTCACAGCCCCTCCCCCGCGCGCGTCAGCGCCGACAACAAGGCGGCCGACTTGGCGATCACTTCGTCGTGCTCCGATTCCGGAACAGAGTCGGAAACGATTCCGGCGCCGGCTTGAAACGAAACCTCGCCGTTGCGAAACACCAGCGTGCGAATCGCGATCGCTTGATCCATTGCGCCACCGTGCGCGAAG
>CAZAHQ010000207.1:0-7063 GCA_964484415.1 uncultured Acidobacteriota bacterium
GATTCTCGGGGTGACCCACGGGGCCGGACCTTCCCGACCCGGGTTCATCGCCCCAAATGGCGCGCACCCCCCAGCGGACCGAGGCAGGTCCATCCGCTGCGAGGTTCAGCGGCCGGCGCTCGTAAACGGCTTCGACACGAATCGGGGACATGCGGCTCCGGCGGCAATCTAGGCCGATGGACAGTCACGAGCCAGCACGAAAACAAACGGAGAGTGCGCCGGTTGTCGGGAGCGCAGAGAATCAGCACTCGGAGGTGACGTGAACAGAAGACTCTGGTGGATCGCTCTTGCTACGAGCTGTGCCGGGCTCGCCTACGCCGCCGACCCATCGGCCGATCCAACACCGGGCCGGCTGCGCGGGGAGGTCCGCGACTCGGAACGCGCCCAGCGTCTTCCCGGAGCCGCCCTGTTCGTGGCTGCAGACAGCCTGGCCGTACTGGGGATCACGACCAGCGATGCCAAGGGGTTTCTGGCCCTCGATGGGTTACCCAGCGGCCGGTATCGGGTGATCGCCACGGCGGCTGGATTCACGACGACCGCCGTGACCGCGGTCAACCTCGGTGGCCCGTTTCGTGCGGTCGTCGACCTCCCGTTGAAACGGGGACTCGAGCAGCCGGTCGAGTTGGTACTTGGTCGGGGCGAAGGCAGTCAAACCCAGCTCTCGATAGAGATCACCGATGACTCGGGGAAGCCGCTCGCGGGGGTCTTGGTCCGATGCGAGCCGGTCGCGCACCGCGCCGACCCGGCCGAAGGTCGAACGCAATCCGACGGCCGCCTGACGCTGGGGCCTTTGGTTGCGGGCGGTTGGAAACTCACCGTCGCTCGCGCCGGATGGGCTCGCCTGGTGGTCCCCAGTGTCGCGTGGCCATCCGGAGAACTGCGGGTCGTTGCGCGATTGATTCCGTCGGGGGATTCGAAAGCCCCGGTCGGAGAGCTGCTGCCGCCGGGCGAACTGCAGTAGCGCCAGATCGGTCGGCGCTAAGGCTCGGTCGTGGCGAAGTAGCCGCTGCGGTGACGCACGTCGAACTTGCCGTCCCGCACGATCTTCACGCCGATACGCCGGAATTTTCCGTCGGGTGTGATGTGACTCGAGGTGTACACGAGTTGATAGAGTCCTCGCAGCTCGGCCGCAATCGCCTCGTATGTGCCCGCCAACTCTTCCACCTTGGAAACGAAGTAGGCGCGCCCGCCGGTGTCCTCCGCCAGGTGCGATAGCGCACTGCGTCCCGTTCCACCCACGCCGGAGCCCAAGGCGATCGCGTAGATCGAGACCTCGTTGCGTTTCGCTTCGTCGATGATGCGATCGAGCGTGACCTTCGACTCGGTATCGTCGCCGTCGCTGAGAATGATGAACGCGGCGCGATCGAAGGGGAGCTTGCGAATGACTCGAAACGCGGCGTGCACCGCGTCGTAGAGGGACGTTCCGCCAACCGCACGGGTCCCTTTGATGCTGATGCATAACTCCTTGCGGTCGGAGGTTGCCGCCTGGCGCAGCGTGACCTGTTCGTCGAAATCGACGACGAACGCTTGGTCGGCATCGGTGAGTGCATCGACGAAGCGGCATGCGGCGGACTGTGCGTCGAGCATCTGTTCCAGCATCGAACCGGAGCTGTCGATCAGGATCCCGGCCAGGATCGGGCGCGTCTCGCGGGTCACCGACACGATCTTCTGGATCGTGCCGTCCTCACTGACCTCGAAATCTTTCTCGGTGAGATCGCCGACGAAGGCGTTGCGGCCATCGCGGACCGAGACGTTGAGCAACACGCGCTGCACATCGACGACATCGGCAAAGTCCAGGGCGCGCGTGACGACGAAGTCGCTGACGCTGAGGCCCTGCTTGTGAACCGCGATCACCTTGATGACGTGAGCCGTCGGCTTGCGACCGAAATCATGCACGACCTGGTACGGCGGTTCGTTGTCGGAGAACAGCAGCGCATCATCGAGATAGAAGTCGACGCGCTCGACGTCGCTTTCCGCGCGCGCGGAGACCTCGGCCTTCAAGACGGTTTCGCCAATCAGCGCCTCGCCAGAGACCGGCGCGGTGAGCTTGACCTTGAACCCGCGTCGCAATGTCAGGTCCTGTCCGAACGCTGTGGTAAACAACAGCAAACCGGTTGCAATCATCGGCAACCACCGGCGGCGCGGCGATCTCATTTGGCCGACTCCGCAGCGGGGCGCAAGCGCATGAGCGCCTCTCGAGCGCGCACCGCTTGATCCGCCGGCGGTGATGCGGCGAGAAACGCATCGAGTTCCGCGGCGGTGGTGGCGGCATCCCCCTCGGCCCACGCCAAGCGCGCGAGACCGGCGTGACCATCCGCCGCAACAGCAGGAAGCTCGAGTGCGCGACGATAGGCGGCGCGTGCTCCCTCGCGATCCCCGGAACGCTCGCGAATCACACCCAAGTTGATCCAATCGCGCGGCGTGGTCGTCGCTCCGTTGGCCAGACGCTCGAACAACGGCTCAGCGTCGCGCAGATGTCCTGCGCGACCGAGGATCAGCGCTGCCTGCCGCAACAGAACCGGTTCGAGCTCGCCGCTGGCCAGCGCCGCCCGTGTCAACTCGGAGGCATGCAGCAGATCGCCGGAGTTGAGTTGTGCTAGCGCGACATCGAGCAGCACCGCAGGCGACGCCGATTCGCGCCTCGCTTCGTCTTGCAACTGCGCCAACTCGGCCTTGCGCTTCGAGATCTTCTGCTGCTCGCTCTGTAACTCGTTGCGCTCTTGTTCGTAGAGCAACTTCGGCTGTGGTGCGATCAGCGCTGCGAGCGCCGCGTCCAACTCGCCGGTCGCGCCGAGCGCGCGGCCCAGCGTCAGACGCGCAGGGACCAAGTCCGGATCGATCGCCAAGGCCGAACGCGCACCGTCGATCGCTTCAGGAAAGGCGCCGAGCGTACGATAGATCTCGGCCTCGATCGCAATGCTCGCTGCGTCTTTGGGCCTGAGTTGACGGGCTCGACGCGCGGCGGCCAAGGCGTCGTCCGACATCCCGGCGAGCACCAAGACGCGAGCCAAGCCGGCTTGCACCGCCGCATCATCGGGCCGCAAGCGCGCTGCGGCTCGCACATCTTCCATCGCTTGATCCAATCGTCCACGCTGCAGGTGGAATTGCCCGCGATGCAGCAAGACGCGCGCATCGGCGGCGTTGGCCTCCAGCGCTTTTCCGAAAAACTCCAGCGCTTTGTCCTCGTCGCCGGTAGCGGCATTCAGTCGCGCCAGTCCATCGAAGGCAGGGGCGTGGTCTTTGCGAATCTCGAGCGCGCGATAGTACGCGGCACGCGCACGATCGGTGCGTCCGGCCGCGGCGTAGGCGTCGCCGAGATCGATCCAACTCGACAAGTTCGTCGGGTCCAGATCGGTCGCGATCTCCAAAGCCTCGATCGCGCCCTCCGGGTCGCGTGTCGCCAAGCGTGCCTGGCCGCAGTACCAGGCGGCATCGTGCGAGTTGAGTGCGTGGTCCATCGCCCAGCACAAATCGACAACGGCAACGCGCCACTCCCCAGCCCTCAAGGCGCGCACGCCGGCCGACTGACGCGCGAAGATCTGCTGTCGAATGTCGTTGGTGGGCGGAGGTTCCGGCTTCGTGGGGGGGGCCGCGAGCAGGGTTGCGAGAAACCCCGAAGCGAGAGCTGTGATCATCGCGACGCTCCCTGCCGCGCCGCCATCACGATCTTCAGGCGCAGTTCGCGGTACTCCGGATTTTGTGGATCGATTTGGATGGCGTGATCGATCGCTTGTTGCGCTGCGTCGATTTGACCGCGCTTCAACGCCACAGCGGCGACGACGGCCCACACTTCCGGATCGGCAGGCGCGACTTGCTGCGCTGCCGTCGCATGCCGCTCAGCCTCGCCCAAGTCACCGCCGGTCTTCAACAGATTCGCCGCTGCCTCACGTTGTGCATCGGGATCTTGCGGAAATCGTTGAGCACGAGCCAGGATCGCCTTGCTCTCGGCAACCGGCCCTCCGACGGTGGACGACAACGTCACGAAGCGCGACCACAGTTCACGCGTGCCGCTGGCAGCAGTGCAGATGTCGAGCACCAGCCGTAGCGCGTCGAGCGCCTGCTTGGGTTGACCGACACGCTCTTCGGCATCAGCCAACAGCAAGGCGGCGTCATCGGCGTCATCGTGCTTGCAGTCAGGATCGGTGCCCATCGCGTTGTGAGCTGCAGTTCGCGCCGCAGTCAAATCTCCAGCGCGTAGGGCTCGGCCGCCATCGGCGATCACACGCTCGACACTGCGCGCCCCACTCTCGGAAGCGAGTTGCTTGTCGAACTCGGTGCGGACCGAATCGAGCGTCGCCAAGACCTTCTTGACCGTTTGATACCCTTCGAGTCGGGCCAACACGCGACCATCGCGCGGATCGATGAACAGCGTCATCGGCAGGCCGGCGATGTCGTACTTGGTGGCAAGCTCGGGGTTCGCGCCGGTAGCGATGTCGACCTCGGGGTGATACGGAATCGCCGATCGTTCGACGGCGCGAGCGACTTCCTCGCGAGCCCAGACATCTCGGTCCATCTGGTAACAGAACTTGCACCAGGTGGCCCAAGCATCCAACAGCACGATCTTCTTCTCCGCGCGCGCCTGGGCGAGCACATCGTTGAAACTGCCGGTGACCCATTTCACGCCGACCGTTTGATCCGCCGCCAGCGCGGTGGTTGTCGTCAGCAACACGACGAGAGCAATTCGTCGCCACATCATGCCGCCACCTCGCCCAGCACGGTCTGCCCGTCGTTTTCGAGTTTGGTCAGTCGCACGTCCAAGATTCGCCCCGGTTCTGCCTGTGGGAGCAGCACCTCGATGTAGTTACCGGTCAACGTTCGTGCTTGGCCCGACGCTGTTCGCCCGGCGAGCACCAACGCACTTTGCACGCGGCCCAGTTGTGAACGACGGAAACGTCGCGCTGCGGCGCGGCCGAGTTCGAGCAGGGCGGCGGTACGCGGCCGCACGGTATCGCCGTGGGGTTGCTCCGATAGTGACGCGGCGCGCGTTCCCGGTCGCGCGGAGTAGGTAAAAACGTGCAAATAGTCGAGCGGCAACGAGGCAATGAACTGCTCGCTCGCTGCGTGCTCCGAAGCGGTCTCGCCGGGAAAGCCTGTGATGACGTCGGCGCCGAGGCAGATGTGCGGGACCATCGCCTTGGCTCGCTCGATCACGTCGCGGTAGTGCGTTGTGCGGTAGTTGCGGGACATCCGAGCGAGCACGGCATCGCAACCACTCTGCAAGGGGACCTGAATGTGTGGAACCAGCACATCGGGTGCTTGCGCCAAGAGCGACAGCAGGCGGTTATCCACCGTTCGCGGCTCGAGCGAGTTGAGCCGGATTCGCATCCGAAGTCCGGCCTCGAGGATCGCGCTCAACAAGTCGGCCAGTTCGAGAGTTGGAAACAGATCGCGTCCCCACATGCCGACATTCACGCCGGTCAGGCCGACCTCGCGCACCCCTGATGCCGACAACGCGCGGAGTTCCCGCAGCACGGAGTCGATCGGCTCCGAACGACCCGGCCCCCGAACTTTCGGGATGATGCAGTAGCTGCAGGCCAGGTCACACCCTTCTTGAACCTTGAGAAACGCGCGCGACGGATCAGGGAAGGTCAGCGACAACGGCACCGTGACACACTCGTCGTGACCCAACAGCGCTGCGGGGAGCCGATCGCGCTCATGCAGTCCAACCACGTCGTCGAAGAGTTGAGCGGTGCGCAGGCCTGCGGGGTCACGCTCGGCGTAGCAGCCGGTGGCGATCAGGCGCGCAGTGGGATTGAGTCGTCGCAGCCGTCGCGCCGCCTTGCGCGCATCGTGGTCTGCCTTGCCGGTGACGGTGCAGGTGTTGACCACGATCACGGCGGCCTGCGACGGATCGTCGGTGCGCGCAAAACCACCGGAACGCAAGATCGATTCCGCGCGCGCGCTATCGAATTGGTTGAGCTTGCAACCGAACGTGACGATCGAGTAGCGACGGTCGGTCACACCAACCTCCCGTCGCTGGCGTTATCGCTTGCCGAGGATCTCCTGCAATTTGGACTGTGCCTTGGCGTTGCTCTCCGCCACCTCACGCGCCATGTCCTCGCGACGCTTGACCAGTTTTTCCGCCAAAGCAGCGTCGGCCAGCGCCAAGATCTGACACGCTAACATCCCCGCGTTAGCCGCGCCCGAACCCCCCACGGCGAGGGTCGCTACCGGTACCCCGCGCGGCATCTGGACCGTAGAGAGAAGCGAGTCGACGCCACCCATCGCGCCGCCCGAAAGCGGAACTCCCAGAACAGGTTTGGTCGTATGGGCTGCGACCACACCGCCCAAGTGGGCGGCCATGCCGGCACCCACGATGAACACCTTGATCCCGCGCGTCTCGGCCGCAGCCACGTACTGCAAAGTTCGCTCGGGGCTGCGATGGGCCGACGTGACTTCCAGCTCGTAGGCCACACCGAAGCGATCGAGTTCGCGAGCCGCTTCGGCCATGGTTTCCAGATCGCTCGCCGAGCCCATCATGATGGCGACCTGCGCTGCCGTCGTCATCGTCGCAACCCAGCCGGCGCTGTCGGGACCGGAGCGTCCGACGCAATGTCTTTGCGATAGTGCATCCCAGGAAAGTGAACGCGCCCCGCCGCGTCGTAGGCACGGCGCCGCGCATCGGCGATATCGCGACCAAGCGCTGTGACCGCCAACACTCTGCCTCCTGCAGTTCGGATCTCGCCCCCCGGTCCGGTGCGCGTGCCGGCGTGGAAGAACAACACGTCCGGTGTGCCGGCGAAGATCTCGAGACCCGAGATTTTCTTGCCCTTCGGATATGTGCCTGGGTAGCCCTGAGCCGCCAGCACGATGGTCACCGCGGCCTCGCGGCGCCACTCGACGCGGATTCCGGACAGATCACCATGTGCGGCTGCCGCCAGCAACGGGACGACATCGGACGCCAGTCGCGGCATCAGTACTTGTGTTTCGGGATCGCCAAACCTCACGTTGTATTCGACCACCATCGGGCCATCGTCGGTCAGCATCAGTCCCACGTACAGCACACCGCGATACGGATACCCTTCGGAAGCGATCCCGCGGATCGTGGGGCCGACGATCTTCT
>CAZAHQ010000208.1:0-7014 GCA_964484415.1 uncultured Acidobacteriota bacterium
GTACCAACCCGATAGGTAGACCTTGCGGATGTTCTGATTCACGAGCCCCAGTGTGCTGTTGTAGGCGCCGTTGGTGAAATCCTGAAAGGCTGTCTTGGTGCCTTTGGTTCCCGCTCGCGGTTTCGCGCTTGAATAGCGCGGTTCGTGGCCGGTCAAGTTGGTCCAGGTGTACCAACCGTTGCCGACGATCGCCCCAGCGGTTCCCGCCTCGAAGTTGTCCCACTTCAGCGGCGTCACCGGGCTCTTGGTCCCAAAACCGGATCCGGAAACCGTCAACTGAGAACCATGAGACGGCGTTCCACTCGAACCGGTCACAGCGGGCGCAGCAATAACCATCGATGCCGTCGCTGGCAGCAGCAGGGCACAATACCGTAAGCAGCTGAACAGTCGCGTCATTGGTCCCTCACCCGCTCTATTCACGCTGGAATCGTCGGGCAACGATTCAAGGCGTGCTGGAACCGATATCGCCGCACGCCGTTGTCGATGAAGCGCGCGACGCGGAGTAGCTTCAGCAATATACATGCCGCCCTGGGCACCGCCGCCATTCCCTGTTCCAAAGCGATCCGATCAGCCATCAGGTGCCGCCCGCATCACGGCGCTGCATCACGAGCACGCTGTACCAAGCCCAATGTCCCAGACTCGGAAACACCGACATGATCGCGCGATCCAAACTCACGAACTTCGGCAGCAAGAAGCGAAACACGCCACCCATGCCGGGCAGATGCACGAGCGGGAAGATGGCCAGCGCCGTCAAGAAGAACTCCTCGTGACGCAGAATGAACCAGGGCGATACGGCGCGTTCGAATTTCTTCAGGTCCAGCGGTTCTTCGTCCGGCGTGCGGAACTGCGGCGTCGCGCGGCGATAGAGATTGATCGCTGGATTGGTTCCGAGTGGCTCTGCGAAGATCGCGACACCTCCAGGCTTGAGCACACGCGCCATCTCGGGAAGCGCGCGTTCGAGATTGAGGTGGTGCAATATCGCATTGCCAAACGCCACGTCGAAACTCGCATCGGGCAGCTCGAGGTTCTCGGCAGACATCTTGAGCAGCTGCACGCCGCTGAGCATGTCGCGTCGCCGAAGAAATTCCTCGGTCTCGTTGAGCGCCGACGAGGAGATGTCGAAGGCGGTCACCAACGCGCCCCGCGAGCGAAGTTCAGCGGTCGACCATCCGGCACCGCACCCGTATTCCAAGAGCGTGCGCCCGGAAAGATCTCCGGCTACTTCCAGCAAGCGGCTGTAGACCAGCGACGTGGGGTTGAAGTCGTAATGGCGCGGCATCTTGCCGCCCTCGAAGTGGCGATCGTGCCACGCTTCCTCGCGCGCCTCGCGATCGGTTTCGATGGTAGAACCTTGCCGCTTCTCGCTCATCGCTTTCCTTTTCCAACCAGCTTGGATCCCACCTCGACAGCCTCGGCGGGCCCCAGATGCTGATACGCCGCACGGCTAATTTCCATCAGCGTCAAGAGCGATGTGGCGAGGCCGACCGCGAACCACCAGTACACCTCATATAGATCGTGCCCAAACAGTCCCAAGACCAGCCGGACGAATAGAAACGCCAGCGTGGCCTGGGCCACAGCAACGTACAGCGAGGCATCCCCCTGAAGTCGCATCAGGGTTTCGCGTGCCGGTGCGTCGCCATCGAGCAGCTTCAGACGCGCTCCGATCTTGGCCAAAAGTTCCCGCCCAGAGCGCTTCGTGCGGGAGAGCGCCAACCACATCGTCCCGACCCAGAGCCCGAAGACGATGAGCCCCTGTACACCCAAGTTGGTTCCGACTTCCAAGTAGAGATTGTGCGTGTCTTGCACGCGCCCGAACAGGTGTGTACGGACCGCTGGAAATGCCGCGACACCGATTCCGAGCGGGTACTTTTGGAATGTGGCCCAGGCGTCTTGCAGGATCACCTTGCGGGTGTCGGTCGACTCCCCCTCCTTGTCCTTGCCTGTGAAGATCGAACCGAATCGTTCCACGTAATCGTGGGGAATGAGCGGGAAGAGGCAAAGCGCGACCACGGCTGTGATCAGCGCCGTTCGCACCCGGTGCCGCGAATTCCAAACCACATACACAACCAGCGCCACGAAGCCGACATACCCGGTGCGCGAGCCGGAGAAGAGCAGTGCGTTGACGACGAACACCACTTGGACAGCTAGAGCTACCCGCACCCACGTCTTGGATACCGACCAGAGATAGATAACGAACGGCAGCGTTCCGAGCATCGTCCCCGCGAGCGAGTTCGGATGGGCGTAGATCGGTGTCGAACCATGCAGTCGCATTACGCCCTGGTTTTCCCAGATCAAACTCCCGGTGACATTGCCGATCAGCGCCTCGTACCCCATCCGCAAGAAGGCGAGCAGATAGGCGCCAATGAAGAACGACAGGCTGCGCCGCCCCTTGCAGAATGCCGGAATCATCAGCGCGAAACAGGCGAACTTCGCGACCCGATCGAGAAACCGATCCCACGAGACAACCGGGTCGAATGAAAACGGGAGTTGAACCAAGATGATCGCCAGGAACACGTACGTCATGATCATCGTCGGCTGTCCCCAGCGCGCCCCTTGAGCCAGAGCGGCCGCTGAAAGCAGCATCGCAGTGACCAGCTCGAAGCGAATATCGCCCAACCATTCCACGCGGTAGCCGACCTGCAAGTACCAAGCGACCACCCAACTGCAAAATAGCAGCAACCAGAACAGCCCCGGCTCTGGCGCCGCGACCATTGCGGGATGAGGGCGCGGTCGCGCGAGCGTGGACGACATCATGCCGGGTCCGCCGGGTCGGGTGGCGAGAGCAGCGTGTCGGCGTGGTCCAAGGCAACGAAGAACTCCGCCTTGTGGCCCGGGATCGGAACGATTCGCTGATTCAGGCTGATCTCTACCTTGATTGCCGGCCCTAGGTGTGGAACCAGCTCTCGCTCGACGGCGCGCTCGAACGCTTGGCGTGCCAGCTCGACGTCACCACCCACGATCGCATCGACACAGAGGCGATTGAGCGTCAACTGCGCCACGCGCGCTTGTCGCACCTCGATGCCCGCATTCACGATGTGGTCGATGAAGTAGTCGAAGATGTACGAATGCACGCGCCGGCCATCGGGGCGATGTACCCATTGCTTCTCGCTGCGTCCGATGAATCGCTTGACAAGCGGTAGGCCGCGACCACAAGCGCACGCTTTCGTGTCGAGCGCGACGGCGTCGCCGAGGCGGTATCGAATCAAGGGCGACATCCGATTGTGCAGGTCGGTAACGATCAGAGGGCCGGCGCCATCAGGCATCGTGTTATCCGATGGCAGCACCTCGAACAGTAGGTTGTCGCTCAACAAGTGCATTCCACCGGCCGGGCAACTGTGCGCGATGATGTCGACCTCGCTGCATCCGAACTCGATCGCAACCGGGCAGTTCAGCGTCTTGGCCAGCCACTCGGCGTCGCGCGGCTTGCACTCTTCGGCGGTGGCGATTGCCGCCTTCAGCGGCACCGCACCGGCAATCCCTCGATCGGCGAGCGCCGCGGCCAGCCGCACGATCATCGAGGTGTAACCGTAGAGATACGCAGGGCGGCGACGCTGGAAGTCGGTCAGCGTTTGCTCCAGATGGTCGGGCTCGAGGTCGCTAGGGGTGATTCGCATCCGATTCAGCGCGAAGTCCTTGAGTGCCGCATTGAATCTGCCGGTGCGATCGGCGGAACGACCCCAGAGCCGACCCTCGCGGTCGCCTCGCTCGATTCCGAACCATGACATCGAGCGCAGCCGTGCCGCCAGCGTGCGAGCGTTGGCGTCGGCGTCGACCAACAGCACGAGGGGAACGCCAGTTGTCCCCGCGGTGTAGCGTCCGGTCGAGCGCAAGGCACGTCGCCAACTGGCAGGCACCATCGAGAGCATCTGCTGCGCTTGACCTCGCTCGAGAATGGGGATCTGCGACAGCACTTCGGGGAGGTCTTTAGCACCAAACTCGAGGTTGAGTTTGGACAGCCGCTCGCGATAAAAAGGGTGCGACTTCTGACTCTCGCGCAACAGCGCGCGAAACGCCTCGGTCTGCAGCGCTTGAAGCTCTTCTGGCGCCAGCCACTGGGTTCGCTCGAGTTCGCGAGCACGTTGAAGCACCGGCTCGCCACGCAGCCAGTAGGTGAGCGGCATCACGCTGGCTCCCCACAGCCTGGCCTGCCAGTTGCGACGCGCCGCTACCGCCGTGTTGGATGGAGTCATGGCTGTGATGCGAGTCCTGTTGTCGGAATTGCGCGGCGTACCTGTTGGAGTTGATGCGGCCAACTGCGTTCGAGTTCGCCTTTCAACGCCGTCACCTCTTGGCGAAGCGATTCTTGGCGTTGGCAGAAGGCATCGAGTGCCGCGGAAAGTTGATCGGCGCTGTTGTCGACGTAGAGAGCGCCGAGGTGGAAGTACTCGCGAATCGCGCGCGTGCCGGTAAGCACCATCGGTTTGCCCAGTTGCACCGCTTCATAGGAGCCGCAGTTCAGGAGGTTCTCGTCGTCTGTCAACACAATCACCAGATCGCTGCGGTCCAACACAGCGATGTAATCAGCATCGGAAAGAAAGCCGGTAAAGGTAACATTGACAAGGTCAGGCGGCGGTTCAAATCCAGCGCGCTTGTAGTTGCCGGTCACGTACAGGTGCCATTGAGTCGTATGCCGCCGCATCGCGTCGAAGAGGGCATCCCACGGTTCCTCATCGTCGAAGTTAGCGACGAACACGGCGACGTTCGGTTGGCTGGGCTGCTGTTGCCAAACGGTCGTGCGCGGCATCTGCGGCAGCCGGTCCGGAAGCACAGCCCCTTTCCCTCCCCACTCGTCGACCATCTGACTGAGCGGCTGATTCGTGACGATCGTCAGATCGGAAAGGCGCACGCTCTGCCGACTCAGCCAGTGAAAGAGCATCAATTTCGGATTCCAGGAATGCAACGACTCGAGCTTGAAGTTGGAATGGCGATCGACCACCAGGAAGAACCGCAACCACGGTTTGAGCCAACAGCACAGGCTCGCCAGCGCTTGCGACGGGTTCTGAACGTAAACCACCCGGGGGCGACGCTTCAGCAGAAACCAGGTGGTGCGCAGGCTCAGCACCAGGACGCGCCACAGATACGCCGATCGGCTCTCGAGCACCACGTATTCCGCGTCGAAGGCCGAGGCGATATTCTGCGATCGGCGATGGTCCTTCCAGGTCAACCATACGGAGTCGGTCATTTCCGTCTCAAGGCTCCTTGCCGGCCTCAGTCCGTGACGCGACTGATGCAGAACCGGTACTTCCCGTTGGGCTCAGGCGGTATCGATGCGACTCGCTCGAGTTGCACTGTTACCTGGTCTCCCATCAGGGCTTGGAAATAAGAAACTAGTTCCGCGGCCGGCAATGTACCAAACCGATCGCCAGCGACGACCCGAAGCCGTAGCAACTGGCGGCTATCTTGGACGATCTGCAGTTGCTCGATCCCTGGAATCTTGGTGAGAGTGTTCTCGATCAGCGAGATCCCGGCGACTCTCGAACCATCGCTGCGTACCAGAAAATCGGCCACGCGCCCGGTGACCTTTTCCATCAGCGGCAGACCGCGGCCGCAGGGGCAGACTCGTTCGCTCGGCACACCCTGATCTTCGACGCGATACCGAATCAGCGGCATCGCCAGATTCTCCAGGTCGGTGACGACGATGTTGCCGGTCTCTCCAGGCGCCACGGGCCGGTTGGAGTCATCCAGGAACTCGATCAAGAGGTGCTCGATGTTCAGATGCATGCCACGGCGTTGCTCGCACTCCGATCCGATCAAGCTGACTTCTTCGCAACCGTATCGATCGAATACCGGAGCACCAAACACGCGCTCGATCACCGCCCGCTCGTGCGCGAGCAGCATCATCGAGGTCGACAGCACTGCTTTCGGTCGGATCGGGTTATCGGGCCAGGACTCTGCAAGCTGCGCCAGCACGAACAGCGAGTGCGCATGGCCGAAGAGCAGCGTCGGCCGCACGCGGCGCCAGCGCTGTGCAAAGGCGCGCGCGGACGCTTGCTGAACATCCATCGTGTCGAGTACGACCAGCGGCTGTATCAGCAGCCGGCGAGCCTGGGTCTTCCAGTCGGGACTGACGGGATTCCCCCACAAGGCGCCGATCGGCTCACCCGGTCGCCAGCCGGTCCAGCGATCATGGCGTCGCGCCAACGCGTTGCGGCGCTCGCTCAACTCCTCGGTCATCCAGATCTGAAGCGGTGTACCGGTCGAACCGCCGGTCTTGAACTGCATCAGGTTCGAGGTCTCGTATCCGGTTGAGAGCAAACCTGTGCCCGCGGCACGAATCTCGGCCTTGGTCAGAATTGGGAGTGTCGAAAACTGCTGGAGCGTGAACGGGCGCGAGGGGTCGAACCCACTTGTCGCGAAGCGGTCACGGTGAAACGAGTTCACCGTGGCGACTGCCTGTAAGTGCCGACTCAGCGAGTTCCGCTGCCGTGACAGCAGCTCAGACGCGGGGAGCCACTGTGACCTTTCGAGCGACTTCTCGTAACGCAATCGCGGGCTGCCGCTGCGCCACACATCGACCGGCTCCAAGCACCGGCGACGAAACCATGCTGCCAGCGACGCTCTTTGGATCATCGACGGCTCGGCTGCGCCACAGCGCGTTCGAACAGCGATGTCCATTCCGATACAGCGCGCGACCAACTGAACTCAGTGGCAGCGCGCCGGCGCGAGACCTGCCCCATTCGCTGCCTGAGACCTTCGTCACCGCCCAACCGCGCCAGCGCCTCGGCCAGCGCCGTCGCATCGCCGGGTGGAACGAGTATCCCATTCTCCTTGCCGACGAGTTCGGAGCAGGAGCCGACATCGGTCGCCACCACCGGCTTGCTCAGCGTCATGAATTCCAAGATCGCGTTGGAGAGCCCTTCCCGATCGGAGCAAAGCGCTGCGACATCGACGCGCTGCAGGTGCGGCGCGACATCGGTGACAGAGCCTACCTAGTGAACGCGCGCGGTGAGGTCGCACTGTTGAATCTGGCGCGAGAGTTGCGAGCGCTCCGGGCCCTCGCCCAACACGACTCAC
>CAZAHQ010000209.1:0-6991 GCA_964484415.1 uncultured Acidobacteriota bacterium
GGCCTTGCGGCGCTTGCGATCGTTCTCGCGGCGGCGGCGGCGGCGGCGCTCGGATGGTTTTTCGTAGTACTCGTGCTGGCGGATAGCCTTGCGGATCCCGAACTTCTCAACCTTGCGGCGGAAGCGGCGGAGGGCCTTCTCAAGGTCATCCTTGACGACGACGTAGGTCGAATCCGGCATTCGTGAAACCCACCTTCCTGTTGCAGCGGTGATCTTGCGAACAACCGCGGATTTGGCAAAACAGGGACCGTGTTACTGCCCCACCCCTGATTGTCGAGAGGCTTAGCCCGAGGGCGATGGTCCGGCCGCGATCGAGCACCCAACCGGCGGCACAGGTTAGTGACCGGATCTCGAACTGTCAACGCTGGACGAAACGTCGTCCAGTCCCCAGCTTGACCTACCCAACCGGGGTGGTAGGCTCCCCCGGCCGAGGAGCTCAATGGCTTGGTTCCGCAAAGACAAGAAACCGAAGGTCCAGCCCGAAGAGCGCGTGACGCAAGTCCCGGAAGGGATGTGGGTCAAGTGTTCCGGCTGCAAAGAGATCATTTATCGCAAAGAGGTGGTGAGGCGTGCCTGGGTCTGTCCCAAGTGCGGATACCACTTCCAAATCTCTGCGCGACAACGACTCGAATCGCTCTTTGATGAGAACGGGTTTCAAGAGTTCGATTCGTCGTTGTCCAGTGTCGATCCGCTGAAGTTCAAGGACCGCAAGCTCTACCGTGACCGCCTCACCGAGTACCAGCGCGTCACCGGGCTGGCCGATGCGCTGATCTCGGCCAGCGGGACCATCGAGGGGATTCCCACCCTCGCGTGCGCCATGGAGTACAGCTTTCTCGGCGGCTCGATGGGCAGCGTCGTGGGCGAGAAGATCACGCGCGCTGCCGAGCGCGCGCTGAGTGATCGCGAGCCGTTGATCGTGATTGCTTCGTCGGGTGGCGCGCGCATGCAAGAGGGCACGCTCTCGCTGATGCAGATGGCCAAGATCTCGGCGGCGCTGGCTCGCTTGCACGAAGCTCACATCCCGTTCATTTCGATCCTCGCCGATCCAACGACGGGCGGTGTGACCGCGTCGTTCGCGATGCTCGGTGACGTCAACATTGCAGAACCAGGTGCGCTGATCGGCTTTGCGGGTCCACGCGTAATCGAACAGACGATCCGTCAGAAGTTGCCGGAAGGATTCCAGCGGTCGGAGTTTCTTCTCGATCACGGCATGATCGATATGGTTCTCGAACGCACCGTTTTGCGCGATACACTCGCGCGTCTCTTGCAGTTGCTCTGGAGCGGAGCACGTCCACCGGTTCCCCAACCCGAGAACGACGCACAGCCGGTCCACTGACCGAAGGCGACAACTGGTGCAAGACCCGCTGATCGATTGGCTCTTTCAGCTGCAAGGCCCGTCTCTTAAGTGGGACATCGAAACTGTGCGCGCGTTTGCCGCCCGGCTGGGTCATCCGGAGCGTGGGTTCCGCAGCGTCCATCTCGCCGGCACCAATGGCAAAGGCTCGGTGGCGGCGATGCTGCACGGAATCGCGCGTGCGAGTGGACTCTCCGTCGGACTCAACACAAGTCCGCACTTGGTAGATCCCGAGGAGCGAATTCGGATCGACGACCATGACATCCAGCCGGCGCACTTTCGCGCGCTGATCTCCGAACTGCGCCACGACGCGGAGCAAGCGGGGAGCGAGTTGCCGCGGCATCCGTCGTTTTTCGAGATGATCACGCTAGCGGCCATGCGCGCCTTCGAACGCGCCAAGGTCGACCTCGCCGTGGTGGAGACCGGATTGGGTGGGCGGCTCGACGCAACGAATATCCTGACGCCAACGTTGAGTGTGATCACCACGATCGGCATCGATCACCTGACGGCACTCGGCGGTTCGCTGGAATCGATTGCTTCCGAAAAGGCCGGGATCGTGAAACCGGGTGTGCCGGTGCTGGCCGGTTGGATGCACGAGTCGATGCTCTCGATCGTTCAAGATCGAGCCCAGCGCTGGGGTGCCCCGTTCTACCCCGCGATGCGAGAGCTTTCCATCCTCGGCAACCTGGATGGCAGTTTCGATCTGACCACACCGCTCAGCACTTATCGGCGGCTGCGAGCCCCGCTGGCAGGGCCGCATCAGCGTCAAAACACAGCGCTCGCGGTACGTGCTGCGGAACTGCTTCGTCTGCGAGGCCTGAGCCTGCCCGAGGTTGCGATACAACCTGGACTCGACCTGACCCGTTGGCCGGGACGAATGGAGCAGATCGCAGGGCAACCTCGCTGGTTGTTGGACGGTGCCCACAACGCCGATGGCGCCGACGCGCTCGGGCGTGCTCTGCGGGAGCGGTATCGCGAGAACCCATGCCGGCGCGTGTTGATCTTCGGACTCAGCGAGGGGCGCGACGCCGTTCGGTTGTGCGAACCGCTGCTGCCATCGGTCGAGCGTGTGATCGTGACCCAACCGGTAACGGTCCGCGCGCAGTCGGCCCCCTTGGTGGCTAGCGCGCTAAGGGGATCGACACGCCTGCCTGTCGATCTCGCACCGACCGTTGCCGACGCCATATCAATGGCGCGACGCTCCGTCGATGCCGACGCTGAGATTGTGGTTTGTGGTTCGCTGTACTTGGTGGGTGACGTGCGGCGACTCTTGCTTGGCGTCGAGGGTACGGGTCAACCACTGCACGAAAGAGTTCCACCGGTCGAGTCCGCAGTCTCGCGTCAACCACACGCTCCCTGAATCCACTGTCGATGAACCTGGTCGATCCGCCGTTGAGCGCCGTCAAGACGCAGCATCTCGTGCGGCTCGATCCGCCGCGTAACATCCGGCTCGATCTCGCTGCGATCTTCGGCAATCCGGGCCCGGTGGAACTCGAAATCGGTTGCGGACGCGGGCGGTTCATTTGCCTTGCCGGCTACGCACACCCGGCGACCAATTTCCTGGGGATCGAGTATTCCAAGCGCTACTACGACGAGTCGGTCGATCGCCTCGGCAAACGCGGAATCACCAATGTTCGCTTGCTGCATCGTGAGGCACTCGAGTTCATCAGGACGCAGATCTCCGACGGTTCGGTGGCAGGTATTCACATCTACTTTCCTGATCCGTGGCCCAAGAAGCGACACCACAAACGTCGATTCGTCCGTAATGAGGTGCTCGACGAGCTGGCGCGGATCGCGGTACCTGGGTCGTTGCTACGAATTGCCACCGATCACTCCGATTACTCGCACGCGATCCGTGAACGGGTCGAACTGCACCGGTCGTTCGATTCGCTCCCGCTGGACAGCACCGATCCGTTCTGGGATCTACCAGGGCTGGAGCCGCACTCGGTGCAGGGCGTCACGAACTTCGAGATCAAGTACCGGCGTGAAGGCCGCCCAATCTGGCGCTTTCTGTATCGAAGGCGATAGAGCGCCGCCTCACATCGAGGCGTCCTGGACAATCTTCCATTCGCGCCCCACACGGTGGAGCACCAAGAGCGTCCAACCGCGAAGCGTCTCCTTCGCTGGCCTCACCAGAGTCCACTGCGCGGCGACACTCACCCCATGGATTCCGCTCGGTACACTGTCGCCCAGCATCGAAACATCCGGCCCCCAGACGGGCCGCAACTCCTCGATCTCGAGTGTCAATGCGCCCATGTCATCGACCGTCGGATAGCGTTTCTTGTAGCGATCGATCACAGCCTGCCGACCTCGGGTCAACCCCGACGGCGACACGAACAGCGTGTCGTCCGCATAGACCGAGCAGAATGAGTCGATATCGCCTCGCGTCCAGGCTGCCGATTGTGCGGCGAGTAGCTCACGCACGTTCTTCTGCGCTTGCTCCCATTCGCGCTCGTGATCGATCCGGTCCCACAGGCTCACCCCTTGCCGATATACGAACGCCGGTTCGCTGGCGAAAACGGGGTCGGCAAGGAGTTCATCGGCGGTCGCAAACCGATGCCCGCTCTGCTCGAGCCAGCGAAACAGCGCATCCCATTGGGTCGAGCCGATCTCGTTGGCATGCAGCAACAGAACCTGCGGCATCACTCGTTCGAAGAGCGCGTCGGAGTGCCTTTCGTGATAGCTCACCGACACCCTGAGTGCGCGGTGATATTCCTCCGCCAGCCGCCCGAGTGACTTGCGATCGCCCGCGCGGCGCGCCACGACCCAGGGCTCGGCGAAGGACCAGTCCTGCGTATCGATCGTCACGGGGAGGTTGCGCAATGACATCGTTGCCAGTGCCTTGCGCACTCCCTCGAGTTTCTCCTGAGTGTCGCCTTCGTTCAGCATCGGGTAACGGAAGAACCTTGGTGGCTTGGCGCCATGCTGCTCGAGTAACGCCGCCAGGCCATCGCGGGCACGTTGCAGGTCGGCCACGTAGTCGGGCAACGACGTGCTCGTCAGATTGGGGTGTGAGTACGAGTGACTCCCCAACTCATGGCCGGCGCGCAACCATAGTTCCAACAACGCTTCATCCTGTTTGCTGCGTACGTTGCCCCAGATCACGAAGCCGACCACTTTGACGTTGTGCTTGGCCAGCGCGTCCAGCATCACCTGCGTAACGCGCGCTCTTTCTGGTGCGTCGGCGGCCGGCCCTTGGAGCGGAAGATCGTCGATCGTCACCAACAACGGTCTGAGCGAGTCTGCGGATCGCGCCGGAAGGCACGCCATTCCCAGTAGAGCCAACACTCCTGCGAATCGCAGCTTGGAAATCATCACACTCTCTCCGCCGGGAGGACGTGGGGAGCAAGATGCCCCGCCTCGAACTCGCGCGCCTCATCATCTCTTGGTGCATGCCGACGACACAACAGTGCGAGGGTGGTTGCGCGTGGCGCGCGCCGCGAAGTTCCCGCCCAATCGTTGGTATCCACTGTTGAAACGACTCGGAGCCGAAGCGCTGGCCGCCCCGACAGCGAGTGCTCTGAAACAGGCCGAGCTCACCGGGGATGAAATCTCGGGCCTTTTGGATCGCGATCTGGACACGCGACTGGACGGCGAGTTCAAGGCCGCGCGGTATCACGGCTGGACGTTGCTATGCCCGGACGACGAGCGTTACCCAACCCTGCTCAAGCTGGTCGCTGTGCCCCCGCCGGTCCTGACAGTGCGCGGTGCTGTCGACTCGCTCTCGCTTCCCTCGCTGAGTGTGGTCGGAGCGCGCCGCCCCAATGCGTATGGAGAGTCTGCGACGGCCCATCTGGTGCAGCCGCTCGCGGCCGCGGGAATCGCGATCGTCAGTGGGTTGGCGCTGGGAATCGATGGCAAGGCGCACGCCAGCGCACTGGCAGTCAATGGGGTCACCGTGGCCGTCTGCGGTTGCGGACTCGAGCGTGTCTACCCCGAGAGGCATGTCGACTTGGCGAGTGAAATCGCGAAGCGGGGCGCTCTCGTTTCTGAATTCCCACCCTCGATGCCGCCGCTCCCCGAAAACTTCCCGCAGCGCAATCGGATCATTGCCGGACTGTCTCATGCGGTGTTGGTGGTGCAGGCCGCGGCGCAGAGTGGCTCGCTGCACACGGCCAACGACGCTGCCAATGAAGGGCGGCCGGTTTTGGTGGTCCCGGGCCGCATCGGCGAACGGATCAGCGACGGCACCCTCAAACTGATTCGCGATGGAGGAATCATGGTGCGCAGTCCGGAAGACATCCTCGAAGAGATCCCGGCACTCGCCAAGGCCGTGCGTGGCCGCATGGTGACCATTGCCACAGGATCCGGCGCCGATCTACCCGCCACCGCAAGCGGTACCGCGCGCAAAGTATTCGACGCCATCCCTGAGTCCGACGAGATCGATCTGGACGTGATGCTCGAAACCTGCGTGCTCTCGACCGAGGCGGTACTCGAGGGTCTGTTCGAACTCGAGCTGGCTGGATTCATCGAGGCACTCGCCGGCTCGCGCTATCGACGGCGCTCCGCGATGCAACAGCATCCAACCGGCGGCTAGTCGGTTTGGACCTACAATCCGCAGTCTCGCCGATCATGGAGGCTGCTTTGTTGCTCGCTGCGATTGCTCAAACTGGCGACGGACTCCCATTGGGTGCTCGCTTGGCCTTGCCCTGGGCGATTCCGTTCGTCGGGTTACTGCTGACCATTGCACTCGCCCCGCTGGTGGCACCGCGCGCTTGGCACCACCACTACGGCAAGATTGCCGCCGGTTGGGGGATCCTGTTTGCCCTCCCGTTCTTGTTGGTCTATCGCGGTGAAGCGCTGCACGAGATTCTCCATATCCTGCTCGGCGAATACGTCGCGTTCGTGGTGATCTTGTTTGGGCTGTTCACGGTGTCGGGCGGTATTGCGGTGCGCGGAACGCTGCGCGGCTCGCCCGGATTCAACACGCTGATCATGATCGTCGGAATGCTCTTGGCCTCGTTCGTGGGCACCACCGGTGCGTCGATGTTGTTGATCCGGCCATTGCTGCGCGCCAACCGGCATCGCCGATCGTGCGTTCACATCGTCGTTTTCTTCATCTTCTTGGTTTCCAACATCGGAGGCGCGCTCACGCCGTTGGGAGATCCGCCGCTGTTCCTCGGCTTCCTGCAGGGTGTGCCGTTCTTCTGGACGGTCGGCAAGATGTTCCTGCCGATGTCGTTGAATGCAGTGCTTTTGCTGGGTGCGTTCTACCTGGTCGATCGGCGCGCCGCCAAGCTCGATCCGCTGCCACCGAAGAACGCAGAAGATACCGGCGTGAGCATCGGAGGCCTGCGCAACCTTTGGCTGCTGTTCGGCATCGTCGGTGCAGTGCTGCTTTCCGGGATTTGGAAACCAGGAACAGTTCCTGTCCTCGGTGTCGATCTGAAGATTGCCGGGTTGGTGCGCGATGCCTTGATCGTGTCTTGCGCTTTGATCTCTCTGAAGATCACAGCACGTGCGATTCGTACCGAGAACGGTTTCAACTGGGGGCCAATGCTGGAGGTCTCTAAACTGTTCGCGGCGATCTTCGTAACGATCGTGCCGGCGCTGGCGATTCTTCAGGCCGGAGAGCAAGGCGCCTTGAAGTCGCTGGTCAGCTCGGTGGAAACACCCGCTCAGTTCTTTTGGGCTTCA
>CAZAHQ010000210.1:0-6958 GCA_964484415.1 uncultured Acidobacteriota bacterium
CAGATGCGTGTTTGGACATGGGCTGGAGTCTATGTCACGGGCCGCGGATCCAGAGCGGCCCAGGCCGACAACCGAAGCCAGCGGGCAGGCAACAACGGGCTCCGATCGTCAGAGGTACTTCCGCCTGGAAACGCTTATCAGTCGGGGGTTTCAGGGGGCGGCAGGTGCGCAAAGGCCGGCCGCGGAGCGAGCCGGGCGCCGTTACAAGCTTTTGACCTATTAATACAGCCACCTCTCTTGACGATGAATGAATGTTCATTCACCGTGTCTGACTCTATGACTGGACACCTCCCCCAACGCTCCGCCGCGCCGCTAGAACAACGCCGCCTTCAGATCATCGACGCAGCGATGACCTGCTTCGCCCGCCGCGGCTTTCACCAATCCACGATGCAGGACATCAGCCAGGCCGCGGGGATCAGCGTCGGCCTGATCTACCGCTACTTTCAGAGCAAGGAAGAGATGATCGCCACGATGGCGAGCGAGCACATGCGCGAGTTGCAACGCAAGCTCGACCACGCCAAGTCGATCGCCAATCTGTTTGAAGCGCTAGAGCACGTGGTGTGGTGCGACCAGCAGGAAGTCGAGGCCGACATCGAGGCCTCGTTCGTGGTCGATCTGTTCGCGGAGTCGTCGCGAAATCCAGGCGTACGCGAATTGGTATCGCAGATACAGATTGCCGTCCTGGCGGGAGTGACGGAGTTGATTGCTGCTTCGCCCCAAGCGCCACATCTGGCAGCGGGGATGCAGCCGCAGCACGCGGCCGAGTTGATATTTCATACGTTGCATGGACTAATGTTCGACGAGATTCTCAACGCCAGCACCCGGACACCAGCGCAGACCCGGCAGAATCGAACCGAAACGCTGCGCAGACTGTGGATTCTCCTCTTCCCCACGCTGAATGTCCCCGCATCCAGCGCACCGGCAACCGAACATGCGTAAATACCTCATTGCAGGACTCATCTTGTTCGTGATCATAGGCAGCCTCATCGGCGTCAAGGCATTGCAAATCGGCGCCATGATCCAGGCGGGAGAGAGCTTCTCGATTCCACCCGAAACCGTCGGTAGCGCCCAAGTGCGTCACGAGACGTGGGAAGCATCACTTTCGGCAGTCGGTACCGTCACCGCAGTACAGGGCGTGCTGCTGCGCAGCGAGGTCTCAGGCACCGTCAGCCGCATCGCATTCGAGTCGGGCGGTGTTGCCAGACAGGGCCAGTTGCTGGTCGAACTGGAGGCCTCCACCGAGCAGGCGCGACTGCGCGCCGCTCAAGCGCGGGCCGAGTTGGCGAACTCGAATCTCATGAGGATGCGTGACCTTCGCAAGCAGGACTTGGTGTCGCAGTCCGACCTCGATTCGGCCGAGGCGGTATTCAAGCAGGTTGCCGGCGAGATCGACGAGATCCGCGTTGCGATCGCCAAAAAGAGCATCCGCGCGCCGTTCACCGGCCGCATCGGAATACGCCAGGTGCAGCTCGGCCAGTACTTGGATGTGGCCGCACCGATCGTGCAATTGCAGTCGATCGATCCGGTCTATGTCGACTTCACGCTGCCGGAGCAACGGGCCAGTGGCGTGCGCCCGGGAATGGCCGTGCGTGTCATCACCGACGCGTCGCAAGGACGCGACTTCGTGGGGCGCCTGACGGCGATCGATCCGCAGATCGACGCGTCGACCCGCAATCTCAAACTGCAAGCAACGCTCTCCAACAAAGACGGCGCGTTGGTCCCCGGCATGTTCGCGCGTGTTGCGGTGATTCTGCCCGAGGTCAACAACCCCTTGGTGATCCCGGTCACTGCGGTGCTGAACGCACCGTACGGTGACTCGGTTTTCGTGATCTCCGAGGAGAAGGACGAGAAGACAGGCCAAATGGTCAAGCGCGTGAAGAACGTCACCGTGCGCTTGGGAGAGACGCGCGGCGATCTGGTCGCGGTGGAAAAGGGACTTCAAGAGGGTCAACTGATCGTCTCCGCAGGCGTCTTCAAGCTGCGTAACGGTACGAGCATCGTGATCAACAACGAACTGGCGCCGGCGGCGGAAGCGAGCCCTCGTCCCGCCGATTCTTGATGGACTGAGCCATGCAATCGATCACCGATATCTTCATTCGCCGGCCGGTGCTGGCGATCGTCGTCAACATCTTGATCGTGATCGCCGGACTGCAGGCGATGCGATCGTTGGTGGTGCGCCAGTACCCGAAGAGTGAGAACGCTTCGGTGAAGGTCACCACCGTCTACGTTGGTGCCAACGCCGACTTGGTGCGCGGCTTCATTACAGCACCGATGGAGCGCGCCATCGCGGCGGCTGACGGAATCGAGTATCTCGAGTCGCAGAGCGTGCAGGGACTCTCGACCATCACCGCACGACTGAAGCTCAACAAGGACGCGTCGAAGGCGCTCTCCGAGATCAGTTCGAAAGTCGATCAGGTGCGCGCCGATCTGCCGCCATCCGCCGAGGTGCCGGTAATCAACATCGAGCCGGCCGACTCGACGTTTGCCGCAGCGTACCTGAGCTTCAGCTCCGATCTTCTGAAACAGAACGAAATCACCGACTACTTGGTGCGGGTGATTCAGCCGCGACTATCGGCGGTCGACGGCGTTCAGCGCGCCGATATTTTGGGAGCGCGCACGTTCGCGATGCGTTTGTGGCTGAAACCCGAGCGCATGGCGGCCCTCAACGTTTCCCCCGGCGATGTGCAACGAGCGCTGGCTGCCAACAACTACCTGGCGGCCGTCGGGCGCACCAAGAGCCTTTTGGTGCAGGTCAACCTTACCGCCAACACCGACCTGCGCTCGGTCGGCGAGTTCGAGCAGATGGTGATCCGCGAAGACGCCGGCAACTACGTGCGTCTGGGCGATGTCGCCGACGTCGCGCTTGGAGCCGACGACTACGACACCGAGGTGCGCTTCTCGGGCGAGACCGCGGTGTTCATGGGGATCTGGGTCTTGCCCAGCGCCAACTCGGTAGACGTGATCCAGGCGGTGCGTCAGGAGATCGATTCGATTCAGGCCGATCTGCCGACCAGCATGAAGGCCAAGATCGCCTACGATGCGACCGCCTACATCAAGGACGCGCTGAGCGAGGTGATCCAGACGCTCGGCGAGACGCTGATCATCGTCGTGATCGTGATCTTCTTGTTCCTCGGATCGTTGCGCTCGGCCTTGGTGCCTGTGGTGGCAATCCCGGTGTCGTTGATCGGCGCGATCTTCTTGATGGAAGTGTTCGGTTTCACGATCAATCTGCTGACGCTGCTGGCAATCGTGTTGTCGGTTGGACTGGTGGTCGATGACGCGGTGGTCGTGGTCGAGAATGTCGAGCGCCGAATGCGGCAAGGGCTGTCGGCGATCCAAGCCGCGCTGCTCGGAGCTCGTGAACTGGTCGGCCCGATCATCGCCATGACGATCACGCTCGCCGCGGTCTACGCACCGATCGGCTTTCAGGGTGGACTGACCGGGACGCTGTTCAAAGAGTTCGCGCTCACGCTGGCCGGCGCCGTCACGATTTCTGGAATTGTGGCGTTGACCTTGTCGCCGGTGATGTCATCGGTGCTGATCAATCCGAAGGGACTCAACAAGGGGTTCACGGGGCGCATCAACCGCGACTTCGATCGTTTCCGCAACTTTTATGGGCGCCTGCTCGACAAGACGCTGAGCGTGCGCCCGGCTGTCTACACCGTGTGGATCGTGTTGAGTTTGCTTACGGTGCCGCTCTTCATGATGTCGCCCAAAGAGTTGGCGCCAACCGAGGATCAAGGCGTCGTCTTCGGGATCTTGGAAGGACCTGCCAACTCGACGATTGACCAAGCGATGGTCTACGCCAACGAGGTCAATCGGATGTTCATGGAGATCCCCGAGACGCAGTTCACATTCCAGCTCACCTTCCCCAGCGGCGGATTCGGTGGCGCAGGGTTGAAGCCGTGGGGCGAGCGTGATCGTACGGCATTCGAGATCATGCCTGAGATTTCAGAGAAGCTCGCGAAAATCTCGGGACTGAGGGTGTTCCCTGTGATGCCGCCGGCATTGCCGGGCGGCGGGCAGTTCCCGGTTGAGTTTGTGTTGGCCTCGACGGCGGAGCCCGAGCGGATCTTGGAGTTCGCGACACAACTGGAGCAACGAGCCGCCGCCAGCGGCAAATTCGCTTTCCCGCCGATCATCGACACCAAGATCGATCAGCCGCAGACAGAAATTGTGATCGATCGCGAGAAAGTCGCCGCGATGGGGTTGAGCCTCGAGCAAGTCGGCAACGACATCTCGGCAATCGTGGGCGGCAACTTCGTCAACCGCTTCAACATCGATGGGCGCAGTTACAAGGTGATTCCGCAAGCCAAGCGCACCGCGCGACTGTCTCCCGAGCAGTTGACAAGCCTGTATGTGACGGGGCCCGAGGGAAAGCTCGTGCCGCTGAGTACTCTGGCGACGCTGAAAAACAGCACGGAACCGCGTTCGCTCAACCGCTTCCAGCAACTCAACGCCGTGAAGCTCAGTGGCGTTTCGATGGTGCCGCTCGATCAGGCTTTGAAGTACCTGGAGGACGAGGCCAAGAAGATCCTCCCCGACGGCTATCAACTCGACTACACCGGTGAATCGCGCCAGCTCCGCACCGAGGGAGACAAGTTCCTGCCGGCGATGACGCTCGCCGTGGTTTTGATCTTCTTGGTGTTGGCGGCACAGTTCAACAGCTTCCGCGACCCACTCGTGATTCTCGCCGGCTCGGTACCACTGGCGATGTTCGGCGCGCTCACAATGACGTTCCTCAAGCTGCCCAACCCCAACATGCCGTTTTGGACCGACGGCTGGACCACCACACTCAACATCTACTCGCAGGTGGGACTGGTGACGTTGGTCGGGTTGGTTTCGAAGAACGGAATCTTGATCGTGGAGTTCGCCAACGAGCTGCAGCGCGAGGGGAAGTCGAAACTCGATGCAATTCGCGAGGCGGCGCGGACACGACTACGCCCGGTGCTGATGACCAGCGTGGCCACCGTCGCCGGGCACTTCCCGTTGACGTTGGTGACTGGAGCCGGCGCCGAGGCCCGCAACTCGATCGGTCTGGTGCTGGTGTCGGGGATGGCGATCGGCACGGCATTCACGCTGTTCATCGTGCCGTCGCTGTACATGTTGTTGGCCAAGCAACATGCGACCAACGAGCTGACAGCGATCGAAGCGACCGAGGTACCGAGCGAAGATCCGATCGCGGTCTGATTCTCGCGGCCGCTCACAGCCCTTTGACGAAATCGCGAACGCCACCGAGCAGCATCTCGGTGGCGATCGCGGTGAGGATCAGCCCCATCAGCCGCTCGAACGCATTGACTACCTGCTCGCCCAACAGCGCTGCGATCTTCTCGGCAAATCCCAGTACAAGCGCGTTGACCGTCATCACCAAGGTCAGCGCCAAGACCCACTGCCAAACGTGCGTCGGATCGCGCGCCACGAGCAGCAACACGGTCGCCAAGGCGGATGGCCCGGCTAGAAATGGAATCGCCAACGGCACGATCAACGGCTCCGCGTTGCGCTGCTTGCCGAACATCCCCTCCGATGGCGGAAAAATCATCTTGAGTGCAATCAGAAACAAAACGACCCCGCCCGCGATCCCCAGCGATGTATCCGACAAGCGCATCGCCGCCATGATCGGCTTGCCGAACAGCATGAAGACCAAGAGCACGCCGTAAGCGATCAGCACCTCGCGCACGATGACTCGCAATCGTCGTTGTTGCGCCACCGGCTCGAGCGCCACGATGAACAGCGGCATGTTCCCCAGCGGGTCGGTCACCAGCAAGAGCAGGATCGCGGCGGAAAGGAATGTGTCGTCCATGGCGGATGGATTATGGCTTACCCGGGGCAGATGCAGACCCGCCTCGGGGCTGTTACCGTCTCGCGCCCATGACCGCACCCTCGAGCCCTAGCAACGACGGCGGCCAGCGCACGAGCACGGCGACCGCGCTCGTCTTGCTGTGGCTCGCCGTGATCGTGGTGCCACTCCCGGTGCGCGAGGTCATGCCTCCCGACGAATCGCGCTTCGCGCACCAGGCCGAGGAAATGCGCGGAAGCGGCGACTGGATCGTCCCGCGAATCGGTGACGTGCCGAACGCGGACAAGCCGCCAGGATTGTTTTGGTCGGTGAATCTGGTGTCGCTCGTGACAGGCCACGTGACGGAAACGACGGCGCGGGTTCCTTCCGCGCTGGCCGCACTGATGGTCATGTTTCTGACCGCGCGACTCGGCAGGCGGCTGTGGGGCGACGCGACACTCGGGCTAGGCGCTGCAGCGATGCTCGTCACCGGCGTCGAGTTCTCGCAGAAAGGGCAGTGGTGCTCATGCGACATGCTGCTGACCGCGTTTTCGCTCGGTGCGACGACGCTCTGGCGCGAGGCGGTCTTCGAACGCGAGCGCGGCGGGCACCTGATGATCGCGGCGGGCTGGCTGTGCGCAGCGATCGCGACGCTAACGAAGGGACCGCTCGGGTTGCTCTGGCCGTTGTGGTGGGTGATCGCCGAAGCGACGGCTCGGCGCCGCTGGAAACCGACGCTCGCACTGCTCGTACCTAGCGGGCCGGTCTTGTATATGTTGCTCGTCTTTGGCTGGCTCACAGCGTTCAAGTCGGGCGCCGGCGAAACTCTCGCTCACGAAGCGCTGTTCACGCAAACCGTCACGCGTTACCTGAACTCGTGGAACTCTTTCCAGCCCCCCTACTTTTTCTTGATTCAGACGCCCGGCGACTTCTTTCCGTGGTCGTTGTTCTTTCCCGCGGCTGCCGTCGCGTGGTGGCGCTTGCGCCGTGACGTTGATGCAACGATCGGTGGCGATCGTGTCGCATGGCGCGCAAGCCTTGTTTTCTTGGGGGTTGCGCTGGTCTTTTTCTCGCTCTCGCCTGGTAAGCGCGGTGTGTATCTGCTGCCGGCCTTCCCGATGCTCGCGCTATGCACGGCGCGCGGATTTCTGTCGATCGGCGGACGCTGGCGTCGAATTCCGC
>CAZAHQ010000211.1:0-6956 GCA_964484415.1 uncultured Acidobacteriota bacterium
GATCCTGTGTGGCCGAATCGAATCTATTCGTTGGAGTACGGCGTCAGCGTCAGCGACGATGGCGGGAAGAGTTTTCAAGGTTTGCCTGGCGCCGACATGCTGCATGGCGACTATCACGCAATGTGGATCGACCCGAAGGACGGCAATCGGATCTACCTGAGTGACGACGGCGGCGTCGGGGTCTCGGACGATCACGGTGTAACGGCACGTCATGTCGGTCAGTTACCGCTCGCGCAGTTCTACCACGTGGCGGTCGACGACGCGGTTCCCTACCACGTGATGGGTGGGTTGCAAGACAACGGATCGTGGCGAGGGCCGAGCAGCCGATGGGGTAACGGCGGAATCCGCGCCGACGAATGGAGCATGGCGGGCGGCGGTGACGGCTTCGACACACAGCCGGTGCCGGGAACGGCGGACGAGGTCTATTCGATGTCGCAAGGCGGATACCTATCGCGCATGAACGTCGCGACAGGAGAGTCACGCTGGATCCGCCCACCCGAAACCGAGAATGGGCCGAAGTTGCGATTCAATTGGAATGCGGGCCTGGCGCTCGACCCTTTCGAACGGGATACGGTCTACTACGGCAGCCAGTTCGTGCACCGTTCGCGCGATCGCGGTGAGACGTGGGAGACACTCAGCCCGGACCTCACCACCGACACCAAGGAGTGGCAGCGTCAACGCGAGAGTGGTGGCTTGACCCCCGATGTCTCCGGCGCCGAGAACCATTGCACCATTATTGCGATTGCACCGTCGCCGACTCTTCGTGGCGTGATCTGGACCGGAACCGACGACGGCCGGCTGCACGTCACGCGCGATGGGGGCAAGACCTGGACCAGCGTGGAAGCAAACGTCCGTGGTGTGCCCGCGAACACTTGGATCCCGCATATCAAGGCCAGCCCGCACGATCCGGCCACGGCATTTGTGGTGTTTGACGATCACCGGCGCAGCAACCTGGCGACCTACATCTACAGGACCACCGACTACGGCCGGACGTTCACGGCACTCGGCAACTCGGGGATCCGCGGTTACGCGTTGGCGATCGAGCAAGACCCGGTCAACGAGAAGCTTCTGTTTCTGGGAACCGAGTTCGGTTTGTATGTCTCGATCGACGGCGGCGCGCAATGGATGCAGTTCAAGCACGGACTGCCCACCGCATCGGTCATGGATCTGGTGATCCATCCGCGGGAGCATGATCTCGTCATCGCCACACACGGTCGCGCGTTGTACGTTCTGGACGACATTCGCCCGTTGCGTGAGTTGACACCGGCGCTTTTGAACGAGCCGCTGCATCTGTTTGCACCGGCGCCTGGAATCGCGTGGCAGGCACTCCCCTCACCCGGCGGCTTCGCGGTTGGACATGGCGAGTTTCGCGGCGAAAACCGCCCGCGCGGCGTGATCGTCACCTTCAGTGCCAACGCTACGGAGCTTCCGCTGCCCGACGAGAAGGCCGAGCGCGAACGCAAGGAGCAAGAGCGACAGAAGCAACTGCTTGCGAGCTTCCATTGGGGTCCGTTCCCACCGGCGTCCTCAGCAACGAAACCGGGCGCCGCGGCCGCAAGCCCCACCGGCACAACCCCGACAACCTCCGAAACAGTCAGCGGCGTGACCAAACCGGCGACGGATGCAACCAAGGACACCACCGACGACAAACCGCCGCAGGCGATGGTCGAGATTCGTGACGCGTCGGGCCGACTCGTGCGTCACTTCAAGACACCGATCGTCAAGGGTCTCAATCGCGTCGTTTGGGATTTCGCGCGCGACGATTTCAAGCGCCTGCCGCCGCGCGGCGATGAGCCTGAGCCGGAGTTTCCTGACGGCCCGGCTGTCATCCCCGGCAACTACACACTGACCCTCAGCTACAACAAAGCCAAACAATCGACACCGGTCGTCGTCTTGCGCGACCCGCGCCAGCCGCGCAGCGATGCGGATCTTCAGGCCTGGAACAGCGCCGTCGAGGCGATCGGCACGGCGCGCGCCACCGCAGCCGGGTTGGTGCAGCAGTTGCGCACGCTCAAGGCCGATGTCGACGCCGTGATGGCGCGCCGCGAACGCGATCGCAAGGCCAAACTCTCGCCACAAGAGCTGGCCCCTGAAGAGCCGATCAAAGATCCGTTGGCCGAAAGTTGGAGCGCGCTCTCGGCCAAACTCACCGAACGCGAGCGACGCCTGTGGGAGCCACCCGACACCAAGGGAATCCAAGACGAAAAGGAACTGATGTCGTACATCAGCCAGGGGAGTTACTCCTTGGGTGGTCAGTACGCGGCACCCAGCCCTACGGTCCTGGCGGATATCGAGGTCGCGAAGCGTAAGACCGCGGCGGCGGCGGCGGAGCAGAAGACATTCTTCGATACCGAGGTCAAAGCGTTCTTGGATCAACTGGAGCAGACCGCGCTCCCGCTGATCTCGCGTTAGCCGTAGGGAGCCAAGCCGCTACCAGTGCAACTCGGTGGCGGCGGCCCTGCTGCGGATCTGTTGATACAGCGACAAGGCCTCGGGTCCCGGAAGGAACGCGAGTGCGAGTTGATGGCCCGCGCGCCCCTGCCCCGCGGTATCGATGCGCAATCGACGCATACCCCAGCGGCGATCGAACGGTGTCTCGGCCACCACCACCGCCTGCACGCGCTCGAAGCGCGCCAGACTGGTGTGGCGCGTCCACCAGCCGCTTTGCACGGCGATTGCGTCGCTCAACAGTGCATAGCGCCAGGCGCCGATCGTCCATGGCGCGGTGATCGATTGATGCGCCATCCAAAGCGCCCCGATGAGCAGCGACCAGGCTCCGGTCAACGGCCAAAGCAGAAAGCACAACAGGGTGCCGACGATCGCCGCGCGGCGTCGGATTCGCGCCACACCGCGTGGATCGATCGGTTGCCACGCAACGTGATCGAGATCGACGTTCGGGAGCGCCTCGGAAACCAAGGCGGCAAGGTTGGCGCGTCGTACGATCGGGGCCAGTGACGGGGCCAAGGTCCGCGCCTGATCGTCGCTGAAACTGCCGGCGGTCTCGACCTGCACCACCGCGCGATCGAGCCAGCGATCGAGCACCGACTGACGCACCGTCAGCACCTGGATCCGATGCCGCGGGATGGTCGCTGCAAAACGACTGATCAGACCGTGCGAGGTGCGCAGCAGGTCGCCGTCGCGCGTGAGCACGAAGCCAAAGGTACTCAGAAGCGCCCAGGCCACGCTCAACAACCGCAGCACCAAGAGCGCGGCCGCCAGCAACACCAAGGCGCCCAGGATCGATGCCAACACCGGCGCCACTCGTCCTGTCATCGCTTGCGGGTTCAATCGCTGAATCAAACTGGTTGGATCGACACCGAGCGATTCGCTCCATTGCCACAGGGCGCCCCACAGCGCCGCGATCAAGATCAGGCTGCGGCCGTGTAGCAGGCCGTGCAGCATTACGTCGCGCAGCCCAAGCTCGAGCACCACGCGCGGGCCGGCACCGGTGTCGGCGGTTGGTGTCGGGGGGCGCGCGGCCCCGATGCGCGTACGCAACTCGTCGGCGGCTGCCAGCGACAGCACGCGCAGCGAGGCTTCGGGCTCACTGCCGCTTCCGGTTTGCAACCGCAACTCGACCACGCCCAGCATGCGGTGCACCGGGCCTTGACGCTGTTCGATGTTTTGCACTCGATCGTACGGAATGTGCCGGGCGCGGCGCGCGAACAGTCCTTCTTGCACGATCAGCTCGCCGTCGGCGAAACGATAGCCGTAGGTCAAGTAGCGCAGCACGGCGAAGACCATCGTTGGCAGGAACGTGATCAAGAGGATCAGGTCCCAGCCGGCACCGCGCGCAGCGAACAGTGCGAAGAACAGAATCGTCCCGGCCTGTCGCAAGATCTGACCCAGCGAAAACAGCAGTGAACTGGGATGCAGCCGATGCAGCGCCGGAAGCGGCGCGCCGTCAGACCGATCCGCCATCGCCGAAGCCTGTCAGCCGCGCGCGCAACGCGCGTGCCGTTTCCGGCGCCAACCCGGGGAGTGCGATCTGCGCATGCTCGGTTCCAGCGGTGTACACGGTGAGCGTGGCGACCCCGAAGCTGCGCTCGATCGGGCCTTGCGACACGTCGCTGTGTTGAACGCGTGAGCGAGCCAGCGTGATCTCCGAACGAAACCACCGGCCGCGGCAGATCTCCAGACCCACGGATCCCAAGCGCCAACGCGTGTATCGATAGCGCCACGCGGGGAGCACGATTGCCGAGAGCAATGACAGGCAGACGAAACCCCACACCAAAGCGGCCACGATCAGCTTGACGGCCAAGGGCCAGCCCAGGACGAGCAAGAGCAGGCTCGCGAGCACGGCACCGAACCCTGTTATCGCGCTGGATATCAGTCCACTGACACGACCTGCGGCGACCGAGCGCGGGTCGACGCCGTACCAGTTTTGCTCCGAGTTTTCGATATTCATGCCCCGAAGTTCGCGCGAAGAAACCGGCGCTTGCCGACCTGGATCAACAAGCTCCCACGTCGTGGGACCGCCTGCGTCGGATTGTCCACAACCACACCGTCGAGCTTGACGCCTCCTTGTTGAATCGTGCGGCGCGCCTCGCTCGTCGATTTGGCCAAGCCTGTTTCTGCCAGCAGATTGGCCAAAAGCACCTCACTCCCGCCAGGCAACGTGCGCTCCTCGATCTCCTCGGGCAGCTCCTTGTTGGTGAAGACGCGCTCGAAATGCTCGACCGCGGCAGCCGCTGCAGCAGCGCCATGAAAGCGTTCGACCAACAGACGCGCCAATGTCACCTTCTGATCGCGAGGGTGTCCTGCCTGCCACGCGCCGGGATCGGCGAGAAGTTCGTACCAACGCGGCATCAGGGCATCGCTGATCGACATCGCCTTGCCGAAGATCTGGTCGGGCGACTCGGTCACACCAATGTAGTTCCCCAGCGACTTGGACATCTTGTTGACACCGTCGAGACCTTCGAGAATCGGCGTGGTCATGATCACCTGCGGCTCGAGACCATATTCCGGCATGATGTCGCGCCCCACGTTGAGGTTGAACAGTTGGTCAGTGCCCCCCAATTCGACATCGGCCTTCAACGCTACGGAATCGTACGCCTGCGCCAACGGATACAACAACTCGTGCACGGAAATCGGTGTGCCGGCATCGAGCCGTTCGCGAAAATCGCGCCGCTCCAGCATGCGGGCTACGGTGTAACGCGCCGCGAGCTTGATGAACCCCTCGGCTCCCAGGGGCGAGAGCCATTCTGAGTTGAAGCGGGTTTGAGCGCGGTCTTTGTCCAGGATCAAGAACGCCTGGCGCGTATACGTTTCCGCATTCTGCAGAATCTGCTCGCGCGTCAACGGTGGTCGCGTCTTGCTGCGGCCCGAGGGGTCGCCGATCGAGGCGGTGAAGTCACCGATGACGTACACCAACTGGTGCCCCAAATCTTGAAAGTCGCGCATTTTGCGCATCAGCACCGTGTGGCCCAGGTGGATGTCCGGGGCGGTCGGATCGAATCCGACCTTCACGATCAGCGGTTTGCCGGTGGCGCGTGAGCGTTCCAGTTTCTTGGTGAGTTCTTCCTTGGAGGTCAGGTCGACGATCCCGCGCGTGAGCGTGGCGAGCTGTTGATCGACCGCGGCGAAGTCGCGATTCACGGTGTGCCCCCCGCGGATCCCGCCGCCGGTATGTCGTATCGACCCGTCGTAGGAAAGCCTAGCAGCTCACGCGTCTGCGTCATGGTGCGGCGTGCGATCGGACGCAACGCGGCGGTACCGGCCTGGAGCACTTGATCGACTCGGCTTGGCAGCCGCTCGAGTTCGGCACGTCGCTCACGCATCGGTGCAAGAACGGTGTTGATGTTCTTGGCCACGACCTGCTTGCAGTCGCGACAGCCGATACCTGCGCTGCGGCAACCTTCCGCCGCCCACTGTTGCTCGTCAGCGGATGAGAAGAAGCGGTGATAGCTGAAGATGTTGCAGTCTTCGGGGACACCAGGATCGGTGCGACGCACCCGGCGCACGTCGGTCTTGGCGGGCGCCAGCTTTTCCCACACCAATTCCGGCGAGTCGTTGAGACCGATGTGATTCCCCAAGCTCTTCGACATCTTGCGTTCGCCGTCCAGACCCATCACGCGCGGCGCCGGTGACAACAGCGGTTGCGGTTCCGGAAACAGCTCGCCGTAACGATTGTTGAATTTGCGTGCGATCTCGCGCGTCAGTTCCAAGTGCTGTACTTGGTCTTCACCGACCGGAACGCCATCGGCGTGGTAGAGCAAGATGTCGGCGGCTTGGAGCACAGGGTAGTTGAGGATCCCAGCGTTGAGGTTCTCGGGTTGGTTCTGTGCTTTCTCCTTGAACTGTGTCATCCGCTCCAGCGAGCCGATCGGCGTGAGTGTGTTGAGTACCCACATCAACTCGGAGTGCTCGGGGATCGTCGATTGCACATACATCGTGCATCTTTCGGGATCGAGCCCGGCGGCCAACCAACCGAGCGCCATGTCATGAATCCGAGCGCGCATCTCATCGGCCGAGAAACCTTGCGTCAGGGCGTGCAGATCGACGACAGCGAAGATGCAGGGCAAGCGCTTCTGCAGGTCGACCCAATTGGCCAGCGCCCCGAGCCAGTTGCCCAGGTGCAGTTCGCCGGACGGTTGCATGCCGCTGAAGATCCGCGTCACCGGGCGCGGTTGCTCGGGTTGTCGTTGCTGTGGCTCTTCCACGAAGACTCCTCAGTCGCTGATCGCGCGCCTCGTGCTGTTTTTCGACAGCTCGGTGACGGCTCGTATGTCCCATTCGAGGACCGGCCAAGCCATCGCTGCTCGCGGGCTCGAGGGGGCCGGAGAGTTTAACCGTTGGAACGAGGTCTGCGTGTCGGGCCGGTGGTCCGGCTGCGAGCGCCAGGAAAGGCGGCAGCCAACTCCTCCCCGGTGACCTCTCGCCACTCGCCGGCACGCAGGTTCGCCAGCGCGAGCCCACCAAAAGCGAGCCGCTTGAGCTTGGTCGTCTCGAACCCG